>NZ_JAYLLH010000002.1:0-277387 GCF_035818635.1 Mesobacterium hydrothermale
GTTTGGCGGGCAGACCCCAACGACATCATCGCCGCAAGAAATCGAGGGTTCCAAATGTTGGATTCAATCCACTAGATCAGCGCGTGCCCCAGCAGGCCAAGCGCGGTCACCACCAGCATGGCAAAGGTCAGCGCCATGCCCACCACCCGCAGCCGCATCGGTTGCGGCACGACCGACAGCGCATAGCCGTGCAGCACCCGCCCGATCAGCAGCAGGCTGCCCAGCAGATGCAGCGCCCACGCCGGTGCCCCCTGCATCTCGGCCAGGCCCAGCAGGATCAGCGCCAGCGGCACGTATTCGGCAAAGTTGCCATGCGCGCGGATACGACGGCTGATTTCCGCGTCGCCCCCGTCGCCCAGCGAAATGCGTTCCGATTTCCGATAGCGGATCACCCGGGTGCTCATCACCACAAAGACAAGCGCCAGCAGCGCGGCATAGATCGACGTGACGCTCAGCATGCGTTTTTCTCCCTGCGAACACCGCAATACTGGTGCGCCGGGGGCAAAAGACAACCCGCGTCCATCCTCTTGCCCCAAATATCCCCGGGGCAGCGGGGGGCAGCCCCGGCCTCGGTCGCCGCCGAAAGGCGGCGAAACCGGTCTCAGGCCACGTTCTCCAGCCGCAGTTCGGGAACGACGCCCAGGGCATGGCAGACGTCGCGGGTCAGTTCCGGCCGGTTCAGGGTATAGAAGTGCAGGTTTTCGACGCCGGCGTCGATCAGGTCGCTGCACAGTTCCGTGCACAGCGCCGTGGCCAGCAGGTCTTGCCGCCCGTCGCGCTCGGCCTTGTCAAAGGCGTCGATCACCCAGGCAGGAACGTGGGTTCCGCAACGACGGGCAAAGTTCAGCGCGCCTTTCCAGTTCTCGATCGGCAGGATGCCGGGGATCACCGGCTTGTCGATCCCGGCTTTTTCGCAGGCGTCGCGGAACCGAAAGAAGGTCTCGGCTTCGAAGAAGAACTGGGTCAGCGCCTCATCCGCGCCAGCTTCGAACTTGCGCTTCAGCCACGCCACATCGGCCTGCGCATCGGCGGCTTCGGGATGGGCATCGGGATAGGCGCCGACGCGGATGGTGAAATCGCCGGTGGCCTTCAGCGCCTCGATCAGCTCGACCGAGCTGCCGAACCCGTCGGGATGGGCGGTAAAACCCGCATCGCCCTTGGGCGGGTCGCCCCGCAGGGCGACGATCTCGGTCACACCGGCCTTGGCGAAATCGCGGGCGATGGCCAGGGTTTCGGCACGGGTGGCGTCGATACAGGTCAGGTGCGCGGCCACTTTCAGCCCGGAATGCTTGTGCAGCGTCGCCACGACGTCACGGGTCAGTTCGCGGGTGGTGCCGCCGGCGCCATAGGTCACCGAAACGAAGCGCGGGGCCAGCGGGGACAGGACTTGGACGGTGTCCCACAGGCGAAAGGTCGCCTCGATGTTGCGCGGCGGGAAGAATTCGAAAGATACGGCAGGAACGGTCATCACAGGGCCTTTGTCTGAAGTTGTCCCCTTGTGGCATGCCTGACGATGTGAAACAAACTCATAAATCTCATCACCAACATGAGCAGAATTTGTAATGCATCTCGAGTTGCGCCATTTGCGGACGATCAAGGCGATCCATGACTGCGGCAGTCTGGCCCGGGCGGCGGATATCCTAAACATCACGCAATCTGCCCTCAGCCACCAGATCAAGGGGCTGGAAGACCAGGCCGGGGTCGACTTGTTCCTGCGCCGGTCGAAACCCATGCGCCTGTCCGCCGCCGGCACCCGTCTGCTGCGGCTGGCCGATCAGGTCCTGCCGCTGGTGGCCGCGACGCAGGCCGAATTCGCCACGCTGCGCGACGGCACCGGCGGACGGATGCACATCGCCATCGAATGCCATGCCTGTTTCGAATGGTTGTTCCCGGTGCTCGAGGCCTTCCGGAAAAGCTGGCCCGAGGTCGATGTCGACATTCGCCCGCGGCTGGCCTTCGATGCGCTGACCGCACTGCGCAACGAAGAGGTCGACCTCGTGATCTCGTCCGATCCCGAAGACGCCGCCGACATCACCTTTACCCATCTGTTCGACTACAACCCGGTCTTCGTGGCGGCTGCCAGCCATCCGCTGGCGAAAAAAGACTTTATCGAAGCAGAGGATTTCCGCGGCCAGACCCTGATCGCCTATCCGGTGGACCGCAGCAAGCTGGATGTCTTCAGCCAGTTGCTGATCCCCGCGCGGGTTGAACCGGCGGCGATCCGTCCGGTCGAACTGACCGCGGTGATCTTGTTGCTGGTGGCTTCGAACCGCGGTGTCACCGTGCTGCCCGACTGGGTCGTGCGCGAGGTGAAATACAATTCCGACTATGTCACCCGGCCCTTGACCGAAACAGGGATCACGCGGCGGCTCTATGCCGCCACGCGAAGCGATGACGTGGAAAAGCCCTTCATGCAGGAACTTATCGGTCTGGCCCGCAAGGAAGCCGCGCGGCTTCAAAGCCAGTGAATGTGTCAAGAGGCGTAAATGCGCCTCGGGGCTTACAACGCTTTCAGGTCTGACGCCATCTGCCGGCCATCGCGGCCGTCGCGCAGTTCAAAGCTGACTTTCTGGTTGTCGGCAAGCCCGGTCAGACCAGAGCGTTCGACAGCCGAAATATGTACGAATACATCCTTGCCACCGTCATCCGGTGCGATGAACCCATATCCTTTGGTGGTGTTGAACCATTTCACGGTGCCGGTAGGCATGTCCCGTGTCTCCTTCATCTCAGTCTTCCCCCGCAAAGCAGGTGCGAGGTGCCCGGTCACCTTCGCCTTTCAGAACACGGTTTCCTGGCCACAAGAGCCGCGGGCCCGGACGGATCATCGAAGGTCACGAAGAAAAGGATTGCACGGATTGCGCCAAAAACAAGAGGCAAGGCTCGCAATTCCCCGCGAGTCGCCCTATTTCGGACGGGCTGCCGGGGAAATGTGCATGAAGATTTACGGTCTGAAAAACTGCGATACCTGCCGCAAGGCGCTTAAAGCCTTGGAAGGCGCGGAAATTATCGACGTGCGCGCCGACGGCATGCCCACCGACCTGCTGGATCGCGCGTTGTTGCAGTTCGGCGACGCGTTGCTCAACACCCGCTCGACCACCTGGCGCGGGCTGACGGAAACCGACCGTGCACAGCCGGCCAGGGCACTTCTTCTGGCCCAGCCGGCGCTGATGAAACGTCCGCTGATTCTGCGCGGGGACGACCTGTTCCTGGGCTGGGGCAAGGACGTACAGGCCCAACTGATCGAAGGATAAGTCATGCGCAACGCCGCCCTGACCCTCGGAATCATCGCTGGCGTCTTCGGGATGCTGGTCGGCTTTTTCGGCTATGGCTACACCGAACTGGCCCGTACCCACGCCGAGGTCGAAAACCTCTTTGGCATGTTCGACCGCCCCGATCTGGTGCGCGTGGTCTCGATCCTGTCGCCGCTTCTGGCAATTGCCGGCGGGGCCATGGCGCGCGCCCGCGCGCTTTGGGGCGGCGTGCTGCTGCTGCTGTCGGCGGCGGGCATGTATGCGGCGTTCGGCTTCAACGTTTTCACCATGTTCCCGATCGCCTTTGCCGGGCTTGGCGGTATCCTGGGCATCGCGGCGGGCAAGCCGGACGAACCCAAGGCCCATTTCTGACCGCCTGCCTTTCATCTTTCCACAAATACTCAAACCGCTGCCCGGGCCACCGGCGTGGCGGTGCCGGTCCGCTTATCCCGCACCAGGGGCGCGCGGCGCCTCGATGCCGATCCGACGCGCCAGAACCCGGTCGAACGACAGCGCCCCCGCGCCTTTGACGACCAGAACGGTCAGGGCAAAGACCCAGAACAGCCGCTGGTCCAGGATCACCGCATCCGGCATCCGGTCGAACCACGCACCCAGCGTGGCGGCATGCGCGATTCCGCCGTGGCCATACAAATCCGTCAGGCTCTGCACCGTGACAAAGCCGATCATGCCAAGCGCGGCCAGCCGCGTCATCAGCCCCAGCACGATCAACAGCGGCAGCACGAATTCCGCCCAGGTCCCTGCCACCGCGACCAGCCAGTGAAACACGCCCAGTTGGCTGGGGTCATAGCCGACGGCTTCGAACTGTTTCGGGAATATCTGGGCATAGGCGCCGGATGATGGCATCACAAAGCCAAACAAACCGCGCCCGATCTTGGTTCCGGCGGACGCCCAGAAATAAACCAGAAGCGTTGCGGCAAATGCGAAGCGGGCCAGCAACGGCAACAGGACATCGCCCTTGGTCAGCAGGCGGGTCAGGCGGGAAATCAGTTCCATGGCAGGCCTTTCAGGATATGGCGGCAATGGCACCGTGGCGCAGCAGCAGCGTCAGAACCGGGGTCGGGTCGAAATCGTCCGGGCAGGCATCGCCCAGCGGCTGCCCGTCGATCAGCGCGGCAACGAAGGCGCCGGCTTTTTCGGGCAGGGGGTGCGGCGTGGGATCAAGTTCGGGGCGCAGGATCAACGCCGCCTCGGCCACGGGGGCCGGGGCCGGACCGGCCTGCATGGCATAGCGCCAGACCGACACCACCGGCCAGGCCGACCGGACCAGACGGGCGGCCGGGACAAGTGTCACCCGCGCCGCCAGCACCGCGTCTGCGTCCAGGCCAGCCAGCCGCGCCGGGTCCATCGGCGCAACGTCCGCCGCGTGATAGGACAAGCGCAGCGCCTGTTCCAGCCGGGCGACATCGGGCAGATAGCCCCACCGTGCAAGCGGCGCCAGCGTTTCCAGAAACTCGGCAAAGCCCGCGCCATACTGCATCATCAAAGGCGACCGGGGCAGGTGGTCCGACAGGAACATCCGCGCGACCGGTCCGAAATTCTCGTTACCGATCAGGCGGTGCACTGCCGGAAAGGCTTGCGCCAGCGCCTCGCGCAGGCTGACCGCGATGTTGTTGCGATACACGGCATAGCGGCGCCCGGCGGGTCGGCCCAAGCCGTCGGTCAATCCGTCCGGCACCGGCAGCGACGGCGCACGCAGGGCGGCGCGAAAGGCGGGCTCAAGGCTCATGCCGTCACCCGGTCCAGGGCCGCAGCGGCGCGCGCGGCCTCGGCCGCCAGCGTGGGCCAGTCGGGCACGTCGGTGTCCCATTCGATCAGCACCGGACGCGGGCCCGCCCGGTCCAGCACGTCGTCCAGCAGCGTCCACACCGGGTCGGCCACGTCGCGCCCGTGGCTGTCGATCAGCAACGGCGCGCCGAAATCGTCGTGGTCCTCGTCATGCCCGCCCAGGTGGATTTCCCCAACCGCCTCAAGTGGATAGGCGGCGATGTAGTCCCGGGGGTCATAGTTCAGGTTGGTGGCTGAAACAAAAACGTTGTTCACGTCCAGCAGCAGGCCACAGCCGGTCCGCCGGGAAATTTCGGCCAGGAACTGCGGTTCCTCCCAGGTGCTTTCGGCGAAGGCCAGGTAGCTGGACGGGTTTTCCAGCAGCATCCTGTGCCCCAGCGTGTCCTGCACCTGGTCGATATGGGCGCAAACGCGGGTCAGCGTGGCGTTGGTATAGGGCAGGGGCAGCAGGTCGTTCAGGAAATGGCTGTCATGGGTCGACCATGCCAGGTGTTCGGAAAAGCTGGCCGGGCGCAGCCAGCCGACAAGATGTTTCAACCGCGCAAGGTGCTCGGCGTCCAGCGGGCCATCGCCGCCGATCGACAGGCCAACCCCGTGGACCGAGATCGGAAAACGGTCGGCCAACGCGCGCAGTTGGGCCAAAGGACGGCCGCCGTCGCCCATGTAATTCTCGGCATGGACTTCAAGCCAGCGCACCGGGGCGGGGTCAGACAGGATCGCGGCGTAGTGCTGCGGCTTGTAGCCGACGCCGGGCGTGGCGGGCAGATCATTGCGTGTGTCGAACATGGCAGGCACCTTTGGGCAGTGTCGGGATGGGGCGTGCAGGCCCCATCCCGACGGGTATGGCAGCGGGGCAGGCCGCAGGATCAGCCCTGCGGAATATCGCGTTCCAGCGCCATCAGGCTGCCCATGCGCGGGGTCCCGTCGGCCATCGCCGGCAGTTCGATCGAGGCGCAGGTGCCGGCCTCGACCAACGTCCAGGCGTTGCCTTGGTAGTCGACCTTCGAGGTGCCGGCGCAGGTGGTGCCGGGGCCGGCGGCACAGTCGTTCTGGCCGGCCATCGACACGCCAAAGCATTTTTCCTGTGCCTGGGCGTGCACCACCCCGGCAGAGGCCGCCAGCGATGCGGCAACAGCGCCCATCAGGGCTGCGGATTTCAGGGTCTTGGACATGGATCTTCCTTTCGATCAGGGTTGGTTCGGGTGTAACTCCGGGTCTGCCGGGGCAACTGCCCGGCGACATCCCAACCCTGACCTGCGGCAGCCCGCCGCACCATTCACGGGCGCGTGGCTCACACGTGTGTCAGGGGCTGTCAGGCATGCGTCAGATTTCGCGCTTGCAGAAAATGTTCAAAATCAACGGCATGAAAAAAGGCCCCGTAACAATTCGGGGCCTTCTTGTCGCGCTATCCGGTGTCTTTGTTACAGAAGGTCCGGCGGCGTGGCGGATTTTGCCAGCGTGCTCACGACTTCTGCGAGCGGTGTTACAGAGGTCTGCTTTTCGCCCAGGCGCCGCACCGTGACGGTGCGTTCCTCGACTTCGCGCGCGCCCACGGCCAGGATCACCGGCACCTTGGACAGCGAATGCTCGCGGACCTTGTAGTTGATCTTCTCGTTGCGAATATCCGCCTCTGCCCGGACGCCCGCGGCCTGAAGCTCTGCCACGATTTCGTGCACGTAGTCATCGGCCTCGGAAATGATCGAGGCGACGACCACCTGCCGCGGGGCCAGCCAGAACGGCAGCTTGCCGGCGTGTTCCTCGATCAGGATGCCGATGAAGCGTTCGAACGACCCCAGCGTCGCGCGGTGCAGCATGACCGGGCGGTGCTTGGCGCCATCGGGGCCGATGTAATTCGCGTCCAGCCGTTCGGGCAGCACGAAATCCACCTGGAAGGTGCCGCATTGCCAGACCCGGCCAATGGCGTCGGTCAGGCTGAATTCCAGCTTGGGACCATAGAACGCCCCTTCGCCGGGGTTCATGGTGGGCTCGATCCCGGCGGCGCGGGTGGCGTCCAGCAGGGCCTTTTCGGCCTTGTCCCAGACCTCGTCAGACCCGGCGCGGGTGTCCGGCCGGTCCGAAAACAGGATGTCGAACTTGTCAAAGCCCAGGTCGCGATAGATTTCCGACAGGAAATTGATGAAGCGCTGGCATTCCTCGGCGATCTGCGCCTCGGTTGCGAAAATATGCGCATCGTCCTGGGTAAACCCGCGCACCCGCATGATGCCATGCAGCGCGCCCGAGGGTTCATAACGCGCGCAGGATCCGAATTCGGCCATGCGCAGCGGCAGGTCGCGATAGGATTTCAGCCCGACCTTGAAGATCTCGACATGGCAGGGGCAGTTCATCGGCTTCAGCGCGTTCACCGCCTTTTCGCGGGCGTGATCCTCGTCCACTTCGACGATGAACATGTTTTCCTGGTACTTTTCCCAGTGCCCGGATTTTTCCCACAGCTTGCGGTCGACGACCTGCGGGGTGTTGACCTCGACATAGCCGCCCTTGCGCTGCTGGCGGCGCATGTAGTCCTGCAACGTGGTGTAGATGGTCCAGCCGTTCGGGTGCCAGAAGATCTGGCCCGGCGCTTCTTCCTGCATGTGGAACAGGTCCATCTCGCGGCCCAGCTTGCGGTGGTCGCGCTTCGCGGCCTCTTCCAGCATGTGCAGGTGCGCCTTCAGCGCGTCCTTGTTCTGGAACGCCACGCCGTAGATCCGCTGCAACATCGCGCGGTTGCTGTCGCCGCGCCAATAGGCACCGGCCACGCTCATCAGCTTGAACGCGTCGCCCGGAACCTGCCCGGTGTGCTGGAGATGCGGGCCGCGGCAAAGATCCTGCCAATGGCCGTGCCAGTACATGCGGATCGGCTGGTCGCCGGGGATCGCCTCGATCAGCTCCACCTTGTACGGTTCGCCGTTGGCTTCGTAATACTTGATCGCGCGGTCGCGCTCCCAGACCTCGGTGGTCACCGGGTCGCGGCGGTTGATGATCTCGCGCATCTTCTTTTCGATCTCGCCCAGATCTTCGGGCGTGAACGGTTCGGCGCGGTCGAAGTCATAGTACCAGCCGTTCTCGATCACCGGGCCGATCGTGACTTTCACGTCGGGCCAGATCTCTTGCACGGCACGGGCCATGATATGGGCCAGGTCGTGGCGGATCAGTTCCAGCGCCGGGGCCGAGTCGGCCATCGTGTTGATGGCGATTTCGGCATCGGCCTCGATCGGCCATTGCAGGTCCCAATGCGCGCCGTTCACCTGCGCCGAGATCGCTTTCTTCGACAGGGATTTGGAAATCGACTCGGCCACCTCGGCCGGGGTCACGCCCTGGTCGTAGTCGCGTTTGTTGCCATCGGGGAAGGTCAGGGAAATCTGGCTCATCGGCCCAGCTCCTCGTCGGTTTGGCGCCCACGGAACGCCCGGTTGCGGGTTATGTGTGCGCGCTATGTGGCCCTTGGGGCGCGGGGTGTCAAGCGCGGCGCATTGTCGGGCAGACACCCGCCGCAAGATCGGGCAGTCTGGCCACGAAAGGACCCCCCATGCCGTCGCTTTCCATCAGGCTTTTCGACACGTTGACCGGGCAGCGCGCGGAGGACGCGACAGAGGCGGAAAATGGCCTGCGCCACATGGTCTGCCTGTCGATGACCAAGGTGGCCGATGGGCTGATCGACCCCAAGCTGGTGCTCAGCTGGCTGTTTCATGCCCTTGGCGTGCCGCCCAGCCTGACCGCGCTGCTGGTTCCGATCCGCGAGGCCGGGGCGCTGTTGCCGCAACTGCTGCTGGCGGGCCTGTTGCGGCGGATGGTGCATCGCAAATGGGTCTGGGCACTGGGGGCGCTTGGGCAGGGGCTGTCGGCGGCGGTGATCGCCGCCTGCGTCCTGACGCTGGATGGTGTGGCCGCGGGCGGGACGATCTGTTGCGCGCTGGCGGTTCTGGCGATCTGCCGCGCCGCGTCCTCTGTCAGCTACAAGGATGTTCTGGGCAAGACCGTGGCCAAGGCCCGGCGCGGTGCGGTGACCGGCGTCGCGGGCTCTGCCTCGGCGTTGGCGGTGCTTGTCTATGCCGGTCTGATGCTGAGCGGACAGGTCCAAGGCGTGGTGCCGCTGGCCCTGGCGGTCGCGCTGGCGGCCCTGCTGTGGAGTGGCGCCGGCCTGCTGTTCGCCGGGCTGAAGGAAGACGCCAGCGCCCGCCACGACGCCGGCCCGCATATCGACCTGAGCCCGTTGCGCCAAGACGCGCAGTTTCGCCGCTATATCGCGGTGCGGGGGGCGCTGACGGCAACGGCGCTGGCACCGCCGTTCCTGGTCATGCTCAGCCCCGCAGGGGGGGCGCTGCAATCGCTGGGGGCGCTGGTGCTGGCCTCTGCCGCGGCGTCTTTCGTCAGTTCGTATTTCTGGGGGCGGCTGGCGGATCGGTCGGCGCGGCTGGTGTTGGCCGGGGCCGGGTTTTCCGGGGCTGTTGCATTGGCACTGGGCGCTTTGGCAGGGATCACCGGGCAAGTCTGGGCGCTGCCGGGGGTGCTGTTCATCCTGATGCTGGCCTATCACGGGGTGCGGCAGGGGCGGTCTGTCTACCTGGTCGACATGTCGCCCGCCGACAAGCGCGCCGATTACGCCGCGCTGGCCAACACCGTGATCGGAACCGTGCTGCTGCTGGTCGGTGCGCTGGGCGGCGGGCTGAGCCTGCTTGGCCCGGTGGAAACGCTGCTGAGCTATGCCGGGCTGTGCCTTTTGGGCGGGGTGCTGGCGCTGGGCTTGTCAGAGGTCGAGCGCGACGGCTGAGCGGGGCAGGGGGCGCTGCCCCCTCTTGGCCTTTGGCCAATTCACCCCTGGAGTATTTTTGGAAAGATGAAAGGGGCGTGCTGACGCTGGACGGCGCCAGGTTTCGCGCATAGCGTGTCGTCGGCGGGGTGGCAGCGGGATGGAGCGGCGTGGACGAAGACCTGTTTTCGCAGTTGGCCGAGGTTCTGGTCCGGCGTGACCTTGGCAGCCGGTTGGGGCGGCTGTTTACGCCGGAGGTTGCCGTTTGGTGGCCGTTCGGCCAGGCCGAGGGAGTGGGCGCCGCCGAAATGGCGCTGTTGCCGCTGAGCCTGGCGTTGCCGAGGGTGCAGGTCAGGGGGGAGGATCTGATCAGCGACGGCAGCGGGCTGGCCGCCGCGCGCCTGGTGCTGAGTGCGCCAGCGGTTGCGCCCGGTGTTCTGGGCGCCGGCGCCGGCGCGGTGCGGTTTCGCGTTATGGCGGAACTGGACCTGCGCGGCGGCCGGGTCGCGCGCGCGGTGCTGATCCCGGACAGCGGCGCGGTGCTGACACAGGCGGGGCAGGTGACGCGGGCCTGGGCGGTCGGGCGCGCTGTCCGGGCTTTGCCCACGCCGGCGGCCTGTCGCGGCGACAGCGGCCATTGGGCCCGGGCCTGGGGCGATCTGCTGGAGGGCGCGATGCGCGGCGGGTTTTCAGCCTTTGCCCGGCAATACGACCCCGCGGCGCAGATCGACTGGCCGGGCGGGACGGTCGCCCATGGCCCCGCGGCGGCGGACGCGCTGTGGCTGGGGTTGCGCGGGGCGTTTCCTTCGGCCCGCTTCACGCTGCATCACCGCCTGGGTCGGGCCGATGCGTTGATGCCGCCGCGCGCGTCTGTGCGCTGGCGGCTGGTTGGGCGGCATGACGGTTGGGGGCCGTTCGGGGCGCCCAGCGGCGCCGAGGTCACGCTGGACGGGATCAGCATGGTGGAATTCGGCCCCGAAGGCATCCGGCGCGAATGGACCGTCTACGACGAGGCCGCGATCTGGGCGCAGATCGGCGCAGGCCGAAGCTGAGCCCTTTCCAATCCGGACGGCTCTGCTAACGTGGGGCAAAACAACACGAACGACACGGTTGGGGGCAGTCCGTCAATGCGGGAACCCGTGGTTTTCCTTCCAGGCTTCATGTGCGATACGCGCGCGTTCGCGGTGCAGTCCGGTGCCATCGGTCTGAGCCGTCCGGTGATGTTCATGCCGCTGTCGGAAGGCGAGCGTCTGGAGGGGATGGCGTCGGAGATCCTGGTCCACGCGCCGGCGAAATTCGCGTTGGTGGGCCATGACCTGGGCGGCATGGTGGCAATCGAGGTGATGCGCCGTGCCCCCGAACGGGTGACGCGGCTGGCGCTGATCGCCAGTTCGGCTCAGGCCGAAACACCCAAGGATGCCGCCGCCCGCGATCCGCAGATGATCCGCGTCAAGGCCGGGCGGCTGGACGCGGTCATGCGCGACGAGGTGATTCCGCCGCAGATCGCGCAGGGCCCGCACCGGCTTGCCGTGGCCGGTTTGATGGCCGACATGGCGCGGGCGCTCGGGCCGCAGGTTTTCCAGCGCCAGTCCCGTGCCTTGCAGCGGCGTCAGGATCAGCAATCCACGCTGCGCCGGATCCATGTGCCGACGCTGATCCTGTGCGGGGCGCGCGACAGCCTGACCCCGGTCAAGCGCCAGCAATTCCTGGCCGAGATGATCCCGGGCGCGGCGCTGACTGTTCTGGATGAGGCTGGCCACGTGCCGATGCTGGAAAAACCCCAGGAAACGACCGCCGCGCTGGACGCATGGCTGGGCGCGCCGCTGGTGCTGGGTTAACCCTTGGCCGCGGCCAGCAGGCTGTCCACCGCGCGGGTGATCGGGCGTGACATCGGCCGCGTGGTCGACCCCCAGGTGCCGGCCACCGTGCCATCGGGCGCAATCAACACCTTGTTGAAGTTCCACGTCGGTTCGAACCCGGTCTGAGCCTTGACCCATTTGTAGAAGTCATGCGCCTGCGCGCCCTTGACATGGGTGATGTCGGTCATCGGCAGGGTCAGGCCGAAATTGACCTCGCAGAAATCCTTGACCGCGTCGGCGGTCTTCAGTTCCTGCCGGAAATCGTTCGACGGCACTGCAAGGACAACAAGGCCCTTGTCTCGATACGTATCGTATAGCGCCTGCAGGCCATCGTATTGCGGGGTGAATCCGCAGCGCGACGCTGTGTTGACCACCAGCACCGGCTGGCCTGTCCAATCCTTCAGGTCGATCGTGCCCCCGTCGATATTGGCAAAGGTAAAGCCGGGCGCGGCCAGCGCGGCGACTGGCGCCAGGACAAGGGCCAGGCATAGCGAAAGAATACGAAACATCACGGGAACCTCCGGTCATTTGCGCGAAAAGCTAGGGGATGGTGGTCAAAGTCAACGGTAGGGCGTGGGTTGGGCCATCACAAGCCTGCGATCCCGCGCCATTCCGGGGGATTGCTGGGGGATTGCTGGGGGATTGCGGAATTTCCACGCTGTCCTAGACTAGGCCCGGCAGACGGAGGTGCAAAATGGCCGGTGGATGGGCCCGCGATGGTGCGGTCAGCGAGCAGATCGAAGCGTCGATTTCGGATGGACTGGCGCGGATGAAAACGCGTCGGGGGCCGGTGGGTGACAGCCTGACCCATTGCGCGGAATGCGACGAAGAAATCCCCGAAGCGCGGAGGAGGGCAATCCCCGGCGTGAAACTCTGTATCGACTGTATGCAAGACCGCGACAGCGCCTATCAGGCGCGCGGTGGTATCAATCGGCGCGGGTCCAAGGACAGCCAGTTGAAATAGCAAAAGCGCGCCGCTCCGGTCAGAAAACAGCGCGCTTCGGCAGAGATAGACGGTTTCGGGCGCGAGATCAGGCCGGGACCACGAATTGCCGGTCCTTGCGAGGTTCCGTGCCCGACCAGTTGCGTGGCCCATTGTCTGCACCGAAACTCAGACAGTCCTTTGTCCAATAATCAAAAATCGCGTCGAACCCGTCATCGCCGTCGCGCAACACGCGCCAGCCCGACGCCTCTAACTGGCCGCGCAAACCGGCGAAGGCGGTCGAGTCTTTCTCGGCTACCGGAAATGGTTTTCCCAACGACAACTCTCGCAACAACCGAACAGGTGCGAACCGCATTCGGTCCGGTGTGATGAAATGTTGGCTCTGGCGCAGCACGCGCGCAGCGTCGTCTGGCTGGGTGAAGCGAAGCATGTTGAACCGCTCCCAGCCCAGGATCAGCATCGCGGGGGTCATGCCTCCATCGCCTCCAGATCGTCGATGAACCCTTCGATCATCGACAGGCCCTTGTCCCAGAAGCTCGGGTCGCTGGCATCCAGCCCGAACGGCGCCAGCAGGTCCTTGTGGTGTTTCGAGCCGCCGGCCTTCAGCATGTCGAAATACTTGTCCTGGAAGCCGTCGGGGTTTTCTTCGTAGACCGCGTAAAGCGCGTTCACCAGCCCGTCGCCAAAGGCGTAGGCATAGACGTAGAACGGCGAATGCACGAAATGCGGGATGTAGGCCCAGAAGGTCTCATACCCGTCCATGAAATCAAAGGCCCCGCCCAGCGATTCGGCCTGCACCGACATCCACAGCGCGTTGATATCCTCGGGGGTCAGTTCGCCGCCGCGCCGCGCTGCGTGCAGCTTGCACTCGAAGTCATAGAACGCGATCTGGCGCACGACCGTGTTGATCATGTCCTCGACCTTGCCGGCCAGCATCACCTTGCGTTCGGCCTGATCCTTTGCACCTTCCAGCATCTTGCGGAAGGTCAGCATTTCGCCAAACACCGATGCCGTTTCCGCCAGAGTCAGCGGGGTCGAGGCCAGCATCTCGCCTTGCCCCGCCGCCAGCACCTGGTGCACGCCGTGGCCCAGTTCATGCGCCAGGGTCATCACGTCGCGCGGTTTGCCCAGGTAGTTCAGCATCACATAGGGGTGCACGTCGGTGACCGTCGGGTGGGCAAAGGCACCGGGCGCCTTGCCGGGTTTGACGGCGGCATCAATCCAGCCCTTGTCAAAAAACGGCTGGGCAATCTCGCCCATGCGCGGGTCAAAGGCATTGTAGGCGTCCATCACCACCTGCCGGGCCTCGTCCCACCCCACGGTGCGGGTGGATTCCATCGGCAGCGGCGCGTTGCGGTCCCAGACCTGCATCCGGTCCAGCCCCAACCACTTGCGCTTCAGCTCGTAATACCGATGGCTCAGGCGCGGATAGGCGGCAACCACCGCGTCGCGCAGCGCCTCGACCACCTCGGGTTCGACATCGTTCGACAGGTGGCGCGCGGTCTGGGCCGTGGGCATCTTGCGCCAGCGGTCCATGATTTCCTTTTCCTTGGCCTGGGTGTTGTGCACCCGGGCAAAGATCTTGATGTTCTCGCCAAACACACGCGCCAGTTCATGCGCCGCCGCCTCGCGCTTGCTGCGGTCCTGTTCGGTCAGCAGGTTCAGCGTGCCCTCGATGGTCAGTTCTTCGCCGTCCACTTCAAAGGACAGCCCGGCGATGGTTTCGTCGAACAGCCGTTCCCAGGCATCGCCCACCACGCCCAGGTCGTGCAGGAATTTTTCCATCTCGTCGGACAACTGATAGGGTTTCATCGCACGGATGCGGTCGAACGCAGGCTTGTAGCGGCCCAGTTCGGCATCGCTGGCGAACAGCGCGTCCAGGTGGGCATCGTCCAGACGGTTCAGTTCCAGCGTGAAGAACACCAGCGGCGTGGTATAGTTGGTGATCTTTTCCTGACAATCCGACAGGAATTTCGTGCGCTCCGGGTCCACCGTCAGCTGGTAATAGCGCAGCCCGGCAAAGGACATCATCCGCCCGGCAATCGCCTCGATCTTTTCATGGCGCTGAATGCAGGTCAGGAACCCGGCCGCGTCCAGCGTCCCCAGCTTGTCTTCGTAGTCCGCGGCAAAGCTGGCGCAGGCGCTTTCCAGCCAGTCCAGGTCGCGTTTCACCTCGGGGGCGTCGGGCGCTGCATACAGGTCGGTCAGGTCCCATTCGGGCAGATCGCCCAAGGACTTGCCCCCGGCATTGGCATGGGCGTCGAAGACGGGGGTGAAGCGGGGCGAATGTGTCATGGGGGCCTCTTTGTTCTGCGTGTTGCCCAACAGATAGGGGCGCGGGTGCCGGGAAGGCAAGGCGCGGCGACGGAAACGGCGGGAAAATGAGGCGCCTCAGGGCGCGGCGGCCCTATCCATAAACCGCCAGCATCGCCTTGAGATCCGCCAGCGTGTTGGCCTCTTGCGCCGGCTTGTCCTGCCGCCAGCGCGCCATGCGCGGAAACCGCAGCGCCACGCCGGACTTGTGCCGGGGGCTTTCCTGTATCCCTTCAAAGGCGATCTCGAACACCAGGTCCGGGCGCACCTGCCGCACCGGGCCAAAGCGTTGCACCGTGTTCTTGCGGACCCAGGCGGTGATCTGGCGAAACTCATCATCGGTCAGCCCGGAATAGGCCTTGGTGAACGGCACCAGGTCGTTGCCCTGCCAGACCGCGAAGGTGAAATCTGTGTACAGGGTCGCGCGCCGTCCGTGCCCCGCCTGCGCATAGATCATCACCGCGTCGATGGTCAGCGGGTCCAGCTTCCATTTCCACCAGTCGCCGCGCTTGCGCCCGGCGTGATAGGGGCTGTCCTTGCGCTTCAGCATCAGCCCCTCGGCGCGATGGTCGCGGGCGGTGGCGCGAACCCGGGCCAGCGCGTCCCAATCGTCCGCTTCGATCAGGGGTGAGGGGCGCACCGGCGCGTCCTGCGGCACATCCTTCAGCAGCGCCTCCAGTCGCGCGCGCCGGTCCGACAGCGGCGCGGCGCGCAGGTCTTGCCCGCCGTCCTCCAGCAGGTCATAGGCCAGCAGGATCACCCGCGCCTCGGCCAGCAGTTTCTTCGGCACCGTCTTGCGCCCGATCCGTTTCTGCAGCGTGGCAAAGGGCAGGGGCGCTGTGCCGTCCCAGGCCACGATCTCTCCGTCCAGCACGGTGCCGTCGGGCAGGAAATCCACCGCGCGCGCCAGGTCCGGGAACCGGTCGGTCATCAACTCTTCGCCCCGCGACCAGACGTGATGCGCGCCGCCGCGCAGGATCAGCTGCCCGCGGATGCCGTCCCATTTCCATTCCGCCAGCCAGGCGTCACGAGGGCCAAGCCCGTCGGGCGCTGCGTCCAGACCATGGGCCAGGCAGAATGGATAGGGGCGGCTGTCGTCGGCTTGCGCGTCCTCTGCCTCGATCAGCGCGTGATAGCTCGTGGTCTCGGGCGTCCAGTTTCCCATCAGCCGGTGCGCCAGCGCGGCTTCGTCCTGACCGGTGGCGCGGGCGAGCGCCCGGGTCATCAGTTTCTGGCTGACCCCGATGCGGAACCCACCCGTGATCAGCTTGTTGAACAGAAACCGTTCGGTCGTGTTCAACCTGTCCCAGGCGTTCAGGATGACCGGTTTGCGCGCTTCGCTGTCAACATGATGAAGCCCCTGTAACACGCTGATCCAATGCGATAATGGCAGGTCCTCTGTTGCCGTTGAAGGGGGCAGGATCAGGGCGATGGTCTCGGCCAGATCCCCGACCACGGGATAGCACTCTTCCAGCAACCACAGCGGCACGCCGGCCCGGTCGGCCGCCCATTCCCGCAGTTGCGTGGTGGTCACGGCACGCTTCGGGCGCCGACCGGAAAACAACGCGATGCACCACAGCTTGTCGGCCTCGCTGGCCTGGGTGAAAAACTCTGCCAAGGCGTTTGTTTTTGCGCTGGTTTTCGTCGTTTGATCCAGGGCGTGAAAAAGCGTGGCAAAGGCTTTCATGCCGCGTCCTCTTCGGCGGTGCCGAACTCTGTTGGAACCACCTGCGCGATCCAGCCGGATTCGTTCAGATAACGCGCAAAGATATCCGTATAACCATGTGTAAAATATATGCTTTCTGCGCCCGTTTCCCGGATTGCAGACAGCAGGCCCGGCCAGTCCGCGTGGTCCGACAGCACAAAACCCCGATCCACCGACCGCCGCCGCCGAACCCCACGCAAAGCCATCCAGCCAGACGCGAACCCCGTTGCTGCCGGGCCGAACCGCCGGGCCCAGGCGCTGCCAAGCGCCGCGGGTGGGGCGATGACCAGCGCGCCGGCGTGGGATTTCACGTCCAGCTCTGGCGTGACCGGCACGGTGGCGGGCAGAGCCAGCCCTTGCGCCCGCAACACCGCGTTGGTGGCTTCGACTGCGCCGTGGGTCAGGATCGGGCCGATGCCACTGTCCACCAGTCCCATCAGCCGCTGCGCCTTGCCCAGCGAATAGGCCCCCAGGATCGACACCCGCCCCGCCGCCGCGTTGCCCGCCCACCAGTCATTGATCTGCCGGCCGACAACCGCCTGCGGCGCCCATGTGAACACCGGCAGACCAAAGGTGCATTCACTGATGAAGGCGTGGCACCGGATCGGCTCGAACGATTCGCACAGCCCGTCGGGTTCGACCTTGTAGTCGCCCGACACCACCCAGACCTCGCCCCCGACCTCGACCCGCACCTGCGCGCTGCCGGGCAGGTGTCCGGCCGGGTGCAGCGACACGCGGGCCGCGCCGATCTGGCGCACCTCGCCGAAGCGCAGCGTTTCCGGCGCGACCCCCAGCCGGTGCCGGATCACCGGCGCGGCGACATCGGTGCACAGGTAATGCTGGTGGCCGGGCCGGGCGTGGTCGGCATGGCCATGGGTGATGACCGCGCGCTCCACCGGTCGCCACGGGTCGATATGGAACCCACCCGCCGGGCAGAAAATGCCATTTTCGGTGAATTTCAGAACGTCGCCCATGACGCCGACGATAGGCCGTTCAGCGCTGGGGTCCAGCCATCAGGCTGAGATCGCCGTGCCGTTGCCGTCATGGCCCCGCGCGGCATCGAACAGGGCCACGGCACTGTCGGCGATATGGGCGCGCACCTGCGGGCCTTCCATCAGCACCTCATGTTCGCCGCCGGCGATCAGTTCCAGCCGCCCGCCCGGCCAATGGGCCATGCGGTCGCGGATCCGGTCGGTGTCGACGATCCGCTCATTGCTGCCGACAAAGGTCAGGCAGGGCAGGTCGGGCGACGCCCGCCCCGCCAGTGTGCGGCAATCGGCCAGCGCCTCGTTCAGCCAGCGCAGCGACGGGCCGCCCAGTTGCAACGACGGCTCTGCCAGAACCTGTGCGCGCATGTATTCGAACATCTCGCGATCGGTGGTCAGGGTATTGCCTTCAAACGGTTCCGACGCGACATAGCTGTCGGATTTCGTGCCCGGCGCGATCTTGTGGCCCAGTCCAACCTTGGCGCCGCCCCAACTCAGCGCCCAGGCCGCGGGCCGCATCAGGGCCGAGATCTGGATCCCCCACATCGGACCGGTGAAGACGGCAGAGGCCACCGCAATCCCCCGCATCGCGGCGCGCAGCCCGATGGCACCGCCCATCGAATGGGCCATCAGGTGCCACGGACGCGGCAAATTCAGCGTGACGGCAGCGTGCAGGGCGGCATCGACATCTTTCTGGAAGTCGGTGAAGTGATCGACATGGCCGATCCGGTCATTGTGCAAAAGCCGGTCGGCCAAGCCCTGGCCGCGCCAGTCTATCGCCAGAACGGTATAGCCCCGGGCCACGAAATCCGCGGCGGTGCGGCCATATTTTTCAACGTATTCGGTACGTCCAGGGAAAAGCAGCACCGTCCCACGCGCCTGTTCGCAGGCGAACACGCCAACGCGGATGCGCACGCCGTCAGCGGCGTGCAGCCAATAGGCCCGGCTGCCTTCGGGGCCCTGTGCCAGGTTGGCATGGAACGGTGCCGGTTCAAGCATCAGGCCAGGACCGACGCCAGTTTCATTGCCGCACCCATGTCACCGTCAACCGACAGCTTGCCCGACATGAAGGCCGCGGTGGGGTTCAGGTCGCCTGCAAGGATCTGCTGGAACGTGTCGACATCGGCCGACAGGGTCACATCGGCATCGTCATCGCCGGCGCGCACACCATCGGCGTCGATGATCAGGCTGCCTTCGCCTTCGATCTCGAACTTGGCCACGCCGTCAAAGCCGTCGCCGCCCAGTTTCTCCGACAGGGCGGACACGGCCGCGGACACGATATCGCTCATTCTGCGCTCTCCTTCAGTTGACTTGCGCGGGGCTGGTATTTCCCCGCGTCTGCGCTACAGTCGGGACTATGAGCACGCAGTCTGTCAAACTCAACGGTATCGTGGCGGCAGCCATCGGCCTAGTCATGAATTCCCTACCTGCCCATGCGCAGGAAAGCGCCGAAGCGCAGTTGCTGCGCGAGTTGAAAGAGGCCGCGCCGACGCAGGCAGAGCGAGTCGCAAACCGGTTGATCATCGAATGGTCGAAATCCGGCTCTGCGGCGATGGACCTGCTGCTCAAGCGCGGGCGCGACGCGCTGGAAGTGCAGAAATTCGACGTTGCCATCGAACATTTCACCGCGCTGACAGACCATGCGCCGGATTTTGCCGAAGGCTGGCAGGGGCTGGCGCTGGCCTACTTCAGCAAGGATATGTACGGCCCCGCGCTGGATGCGCTGGAACATACGCTGGCGCTGAACCCGAACCATTTCGGGGCCATGCGCGGTCTTGGCGCACTGTTCGAACGGGTCGGAAAGCCCGATCTTGCCTACAAGGCCTACCAGAAGGTACTTGAGGTGCATCCGCATGACGCCGACGTAACCGAGGCCGTCAAGCGGCTGGCCCCCCAGGTGACCGGGACGGCCCTGTAACGCAACAGACGCAAAGGGCGCCGCATGGCTCAGCGTGCGCGGATCGCGGCCGTCCTTGGCCCGACCAACACCGGCAAGACCCACTATGCCATCGAGCGGATGCTGGCCCACCGGACAGGCATGATCGGCCTGCCGCTGCGCCTTCTTGCGCGCGAGGTCTATGACAAGATCGTCGGTCTGCGCGGTCCCGGCGTCGTGGCGCTGGTCACCGGCGAGGAACGGATCGTGCCGCCGCGCGCCGCGTATTGGGTCTGCACGGTCGAGGCGATGCCCGAAGGCATGGGCTGCGATTTTGTCGCCATCGACGAAATCCAGCTTTGCGCCGATCCCGAGCGCGGCCATGTCTTCACCGACCGTCTGCTCAGGATGCGAGGCACGCAGGAAACCCTGTTCATGGGCTCTGACACCATGCGTGGCCCGATTTCGCAACTGGTGCCGGGGGTGGAATTCGTTCGCCGCGAGCGGATGAGCCAATTGGCCTATTCTGGTTCGAAAAAGATAAGCAGACTGCAGCCAAGGACCGCAATCGTCGGATTTTCGGTTGAGAATGTCTATGCCATAGCCGAGCTCCTGCGCCGGCAAAAGGGCGGTGCGGCGGTCGTGATGGGGGCGCTGTCGCCGCGCACGCGCAACGCGCAGGTGGCGCTGTATCAAAATGGCGATGTCGATTTCCTGGTGGCCACCGATGCCATCGGCATGGGGTTGAATCTGGATATCACCCATGTCGCCTTCAGCAGCCTGACCAAGTTCGACGGCCGCCGGATGCGTCCGCTGATGCCGAATGAGCTGGCGCAGATTGCCGGCCGGGCCGGGCGTGGCATGACCCCCGGCACTTTCGGTGTGACCGGAGAGGCACCGCCGATTCCGGACGAGGTGGCGGACGCGATCTGCAATCACCGCTTCACGCCGCTCAAGAAACTGAACTGGCGCAATGCCGCGCTCAGCTTTGGCAGCATTGACCGGCTGATCGCCTCGCTTGAACAGGGGCCGGACAACCAGATGCTGACCAAGGCGCGCGAGGCCGACGACCTTATGGCGCTGCGCACACTGGCGCAGGACGGCGAGGTCTTTGCCCGTGCCTCGGATCCGGCGTCGGTACAACTGCTGTGGGATGTCTGCCGGATTCCCGATTTCCGCGGCATCAGCCATGCCGAACACGCCGGGCTTCTGGAAACGATCTACAAGCATTTGCATGAAAAAGGGGCAGTGCCGGACGATTTCATGGCACGCCAGGTCAAGCGCATCGATCGGACCGATGGCGACATTGACACATTGTCGAAACGTTTGGCCTATATCCGCACTTGGACGTATGTTGCACAGCGCAAAGGCTGGGTGCATGACGAAAGCTATTGGCGCGACCGCACCCGCGCTGTAGAAGACAGCCTGTCAGATGCATTGCACGACCGTCTGACGCAAAGGTTTGTTGACCGGCGCACATCTGTGCTGCTGCGCCGGTTGAAGCAGAAGGAGGCCCTTTTGGCCGAAGTGAACGATAAGGGTGAAGTCACCGTCGAAGGCGAATTCGTCGGTCGGCTCGAAGGGTTCCGGTTCCGCCAGGACCAGGGCGCAACAGGGCAAGAGGCCAAGACGCTCAAGGCGGCCTCGATCCAGGCGTTGCAGCCGCATTTCCACTTGCGCGCGGACCGCTTCTATAACGCCCCCGATACCGAGATCGACTTCACCGAACAGGGCGGTCTGATGTGGGGCGAACAGGCGGTGGGTCGCCTTGCACCAGGCGATGACGCGATGAAGCCGCGTGTCGTGGCCTTCGTCGATGATGAAGCCGGGCCGGACGTTATGCAGAAGGTGCAGCGCCGCCTGCAGCATTTCATCGACCGAAAGATCGCCGCGCTGTTCGAGCCGCTTCTGGCGATCCAGCGCGACGAGGCGCTGACCGGTCTGGCGCGCGGCTTTGGCTTCCGCATGGTCGAGTCGCTGGGCATCCTGCCCCGGGCCGATGTGGCGGACGAGGTCAAGGCGCTGGACCAGGAGTCGCGCGCCGCTCTGCGCAAGCACGGGATCCGGTTTGGCCAGTTCACCATCTTCCTGCCCGCGCTGCTGAAACCCGCGCCCACGCGTCTGCGCCTGGTGCTGTGGAGCCTGGCCAACGGGCTGGACGACTTCCCCGAGGCGCCGCCGCCGGGGCTGGTCACCGTGCCCAACATCGACGCCGTGCCGGATGTGCACTATACCATCGCGGGCTATCGCGCCGCGGGCAGCCGTGCGATCCGCATCGACATGCTGGAGCGTCTGGCCGACCTGCTGCGCGCCGAAGACAGCCGCGGCGGGTTCGAAGCCAAGGCCGACATGCTGTCGATCACCGGCATGACGCTGGAACAGTTCGCCGACCTGATGCAGGGGCTGGGCTACAAGGCCGAAAAGGGCGAGCGCCCCAAGGTGAAGCCCGTCGCGGAAACCCTTGCAACCGCGGAAGAAACCGCAGCCGAAGCCCCGGCCGAAGCAGCCGCCGCCGCCGCCGCGGTCCCCGCCGAGGCGCAGCCGGAGACCCCCGCAGAGGCCCCGGCCGAGCCCGAGGTCGAAGTGTTCTATACCTTCACCTGGGGCGGCAACCGTGGCAACACCCAGCGCCGTGGCCAGGGCCAGGGTCAGGGCCGCCGCAATGCCGACCGGGGTGACCGGGGCGAACGCAGCGACCGTGGCGGCGACAAACCGCGCGGCAAGGGCAAGCCCAAGGGCGGCAAGCGTCCGCCGCGCGACGAGGGCGCCAAGACGTATCAAGCGCGTCCGCCCAAGAAGGAAAAGCCGATCGACCCCGACAACCCCTTTGCGGCTGCGCTGATGGGGTTGAAGGGCAAGTCCTAAGTGTCTGACGCACCGGCCCGGATCCGCATCGACAAATGGCTTTGGCAGGCCCGGTTCTTCAAGACCCGCGGCCTGTCGGCCAAGGTCGTGCAGGCCGGGCATTGCCGGGTGAACGGGCTGCACATTGCCAAACCTGCCTTCAACGTCGGGCCGGGCGATGTGCTGACCTTCCCGCAGGGACTGGACGTGCGGGTCATTCGGATCGTGGCCCTTGGCACCCGGCGCGGCCCGGCGCCCGAAGCGCAGACATTGTACGAGGACCTGGCGCCGCCGCCGCCGCGTGACGCAGAGCCCGCAATTCCCAGCTTTGACGGGGGCGGGCGCCCGACCAAGAAAGATCGTCGCAAATTGCCGCAAGCCCGGACGCTGACGCTTGATTGAGCCGGGCATGTGGACTAGCAAGTTCGAAACGCGCCTTTCGAGGAAAGACTGACACATGACCTACGTCGTGATCGACAATTGCATCGCCTGCAAATACACCGACTGCGTTGAGGTGTGCCCCGTGGACTGCTTCTATGAGGGGGAGAACATGCTGGTGATCCACCCCGACGAATGCATTGACTGCGGCGTTTGCGAACCGGAATGCCCGGCAGACGCGATCCGCCCGGACACCGACCCCGACATGGACAAGTGGGTCGAGTTCAACCGGAAATATTCCGAGATGTGGCCGGTGATCATTTCGAAGAAAGATCCGCTGCCGGGTTACGAAGAACGCGACGGCGAAACCGACAAGGTCAACAAATACTTCTCTGAAGCACCGGGCGAGGGTGGCTAAGCTTCCGATTCGCGAAACATGGCTGGCGATCTGCAGTGATTGCCTGAACGTCGCCGCGTAACCCCTTGGGGTTGCGGGCCTACATGTGCGGTAAGCGCAATGTGACTATCTTTGGCGCGTTTTTTGTGTTACAAAGTGGGTCGAATGGAAAAACCTTGCGCACACGTCCGGGACTGTCTGCACCCGGGGGCTTAACGAAGATCGTCGAACAGGATGGACGGAGATAGGGATATCGCCGTGCGTCTTTTTTGTCGCCTCAACTTTGTGCGCTTATGAGGACGAACTGAATGACCAAGACCAAGAAACCCGAATTCCGCCCCAACGAATATGTGGTCTATCCCGCCCATGGCGTAGGACAGATCATGTCGATCGAGGAGCAGGAAATCGCCGGCATCAAGCTGGAACTGTTCGTGATCTCTTTTGAAAAGGACAAGATGACCCTGCGGGTGCCGACGCACAAGGCAACCGAGGTCGGCATGCGCAGCCTCAGCTCGCCCGATGTCGTCGCCCACGCGATGAAGACGCTGAAGGGCAAGGCCAAGGTAAAGCGCGCGATGTGGTCGCGCCGCGCGCAGGAATATGAACAAAAGATCAACTCGGGCGACCTGATCGCGATCGCAGAGGTGGTGCGCGACCTGCACCGCGCCGACGACCAGCGCGAACAGTCCTATTCCGAGCGTCAGCTTTACGAAGCCGCGCTGGAGCGCCTGACCCGTGAAGTGGCCGCCGTTGCCGGGGGCGACGAAGTGGCCGCTGCCAAGCAGGTAGACGAGGTTCTGCTGTCGCGCGCCGCATAAGGTTTCGCGACACCGCGAATGCAAAGGCCGGGCATCACGCCCGGCCTTTTTCGTTGCACCCCGCTGGCCGTCAGCCCCCCGCGTCTTTTTCCAGCGCCTGTGTCAGCGCCGCTTCCAGATCTTTTTCCAGTTCCCGCACCCGGGCGACGTATTCGGGGTTTTCGCTGGAGGGCACGCCGGGTTTCCAGACCTTGGCCAGTTCGCGCACGGCTTCGCGGTCGTGGTGAAAGAAGGTCTGCTCGGCCTTTGCCGCTTCGTATTCGCTGAGCCCGATGTTTTCCAGAACGTAGCGCCCGGCGCGCAGCGATGAATCGAACAGTTCGCGCACAATGTCATTCGCACCCGCCTGGTAGAGTTCGTAGACGTGGCTGCGGTGGCGGGCGCGGGCGATGATGTGCAGGTCAGGCCGGGCGCGGCGGGCATAGCTGACTAGCTTGGTCACCGACTCGCGGTTGTCCAGCGCCACCACCAGCACCCGGGCGTGATCCAGCCCGGCGGCGTGCAAAACCTCTGGCCGGGTGGGGTCGCCATAAAAGCCCTTGAACCCGAAGCGCCGCATCAGTTCGATCGTCTTCATGTCGTGGTCCAGCACCACGGTCTTGTGCCCGGTCGATTGCACCAGCCGGTTCACGATCTGCCCGAACCGCCCGATCCCGGCGATGATCACCGGCCCTTCCTCGTCGATTTCGTCGGCGGAGCGTTCTTCGTCTGTGTCGATCAGGCGGCGCGACAGCCAATCATACAGCAAAAACAGCAGCGGCGTGATCAGCATCGACAGCGCGATGACCAGCAGCAACATGCCGCCCAGCCGTTCGGTCAGCACGTTTTGCTGCAACGAGAACGAGATCAGCACGAACCCGAATTCCCCGGCTTGCGCAAGGCTGAGGGTGAACAGCATCTTGTCGCGTCCGCGCAGACCAAAGACCTGCCCGATGGCAAAGAGGATCGCCCCTTTCAGCGCGATCAGGCCCAGTGCAAGACCAAGGATGGTCGCCGGCGCCTTGAAGAAGGTGCCAAAGTCGATCCCCGCGCCGACGGTGATGAAGAACAGTCCCAGCAACAGCCCCTTGAAGGGCGCGACGTTCGATTCCAGTTCATGCCGGAATTCCGAGTTCGCCAAAACCACCCCGGCCAGGAAGGTGCCCAATGCGGGCGACAGCCCCACCAGCATCATCAGAAAGGCAATGCCGATCACGATCAGCAGCGCCAGCGCGGTGAACATCTCTGGCAGGTTGGCCGCGTGGATGTAGCGAAAGATCGGCCGGGAGAGGTAGATGCCGCCCAGGATGATCGCCGCGACGGCCCCCAGCGTGACCAGCGTCACGCCCCAGCCCGGCAGGCCCTCGACCAGCGACATGCCGTGGCCGTGATCGTCGGCCATGTCGATCCCGCGTTGAATGGAGCCGTCGGCGGCCAGCGTCGGGACGTTCGGCATGGCCAGCAGCGGCAACAGTACCAGCAGGGGGATGACCGCGATGTCCTGCGTCAGCAGAACCGAAAACGACGACCGCCCGCCACCGGTACGCATCAGCCCCTTTTCCGACAGGGTTTGCAACACGATGGCGGTGGACGACAGCGAAAAGATGAAACCGATGGCCAGCGCCGTATTCCACGGCTGCCCCAGCCCCATGGCCGCGCCCATCACCGCCAGCGTGGTGCCCAGGATCTGCATCCCGCCCAGCCCCAGCAGGCGATGGCGCATGTCCCACAGGACTTGGGGTTCCAGTTCCAGCCCGATCACGAACAGCATCATCACAACGCCAAATTCCGCGAAGTGCTGCAAGTCGCCGGTATTGGCCACCAGCCCCAACATCGGTCCGATCACGATCCCGGCCAGCAGGTAGCCCAGCACCGAGCCAAGCCCCATCCGCGCGGCGATGGGCACCGCGATCACCGCGGCAACAAGATAGATCGAGGCGTGGAAAAGGATGGTGTCCATGACGCGCCTTATGTCCAAGGGGGTGGCCCATGATGCGCTTGGCCCGCGCGAAGATACAAGCGTACATCGGCAAAGCTGTGACACGGGGGCCGGTTTTCGCGAGACTGTGATCGCATAAACGGCAGCCCAGGCAGCGGTGTCAGACCGGGAAGGGCGCGTCGGGTTTCATCTGGTCCATGACGATCTGGCTTTGCACCCGGGCCACTGCGCCGTGGGGCAAAAGCACTTCGTGGATCAGGGTGTTCAGCGCCGGCAGGTTGTCGCAATAGACTCGCAGCAGGAAATCCGCTTCGCCGGTCAGGGTCCAGGCGCTGATGATCTCGGGGCGGGTGGTCAGCAGCCGGGCAAAGCTGCGGGCCTGTTCTGGATCGTGACTTGTCATCTGCACCTGGATGAAGGCCTGCACGGTCAGGCCCAGCCGCGCCGGCGACAGGCGCGCGGCGTATCCGGTGATATAGCCCTCGGCCTCCAGCCGCTGGCGGCGGCGCCCGGCCTGGCTGGGCGACAGGTTCAGCACCTCACCCAGATCCTGCGCCGTCAGGTGGGCGTTTTTCTGTAGCGCGAACAGCAGGCGTTTGTCGGTGTCGTCGAGCATGTGAGGGGTCCAGTTCTGCGCGTTTCGCGCGCTTCAGTATCGTTTCGCGCGCGAAACGCGCGTGCCTGCGGTGTTATTTTGCATACTACGCGCAAAACCAGCAGTAAAGATGCGGTAAACTGTGCGTTCGCGACCGAACAGGGGAAAGTCTTGGGGCCTTTCCGCACGACCGTCCGAAATCGACGATCACCGCAGGCAATCCCGCCGGGACCGACGGGTTCGACTCCATCGAACGCGAACACATTGCCAATGGGGATCTGAGCGCCGTCCGCACAGCTGCGGACTAGGGCGCTGAGACACGGGAAGGGCCGGGTCCTACCAGATCGGTGCGGCCCGGTTTTTCGTTTCAGGCGGTACAGTGGGGGTGTTGCGCGGATCGTACGGTTCGATCCAAAAACTGTACAGGTCAGGCCTGCGCATCCCCGGACAAGCGCCGGGGCTGCGGCTCAGGGCATCTTGATGGTGACGTTTTTGCCGCGCTTCACATAGCGCAGCTGGTCTTCGCCGATGGCGGCGACCTCGCCTCCGTCCAGCCGGTCGCCGACCTTGACCTTCTTGTAGCGGCCATTGGCCAGACGGACCAGGGCGCGGCGGCTGGAGGGTTTGCCATAGACCCCGATCAGGTTGATGTCGTTCAGCCGGATCGCGTTCTTGACCGTGGCCTGTTTGGCCACGCTGGCCGAGGACGGGATCGACGGCGCGACGCTGCGCGGGGTCACGGCCGCGGCCTGGGTCACCTCGGCTTCTGCCGGGGCGGACTTGCGGGCCTCTTGCACGATGGCGGCGAAGTTGCGCGGGCGTTGCAGCGGCTTTGTCGAGACCTTTACCGCCTGGGCGGTGGCGGTGGTGTCCTGTTCATCGACCTCTTTCTGGGTGACGGTGCGGGCCTTGGGGCGCACGCGTCCCAGTTCGGCGCGGCTGAACCCGCCCAGTTGGGCACGTTCAGCGCTTTCCACCAGCCCTTCGGGCCGGGGGCGTGGACGGGCGGCGGCCAGGCGGGCGCGTTCGGCCAGAAGTTCGGGGGATTCGTTCAGCAGCGCCGCCTCTGCCGGGCGCAGCGGCGGCACGACCGGCGGCTTGCCGGCATAGATCATGATGCCGTCGGGGTTCATCGCGCCTTCGGGCGTGGCCACCACGACCCCGCGCGCGTCAAGCGTGAACCGGACACCCGGCGGCGCCGGGTTGACCTGCGGCGCCAGGGCGGCATCGCGCAGCATCGATTTGGCATCGGGCAGGGCGACGGCATCCTGCACGTCGACCGCGGTGTCGATCGACGCGGAATAGACATTGTCGACCGGATCAATGCCGGGCAGGTCGGGGGCAATCGGCGCGCGCTGCCAGATGCCGGTGGCGGCATAGGTCGCTTCGGCCTGCTCGGGGGTCAGCAGCACCTCTGGCAGGGCGGGGGCGGGCAACGGCAACAGCGGGGTATCGACCGGGGTTTCCAACGCGGCGAGTTCGACCATCGCCTCGTCTTCGTCCTGCGGCGGGGTGGCGTCGGCCTGTGCCGGGGCCAGCGTGCCGACCGCACCGGCGGGCAGTTCGGTGACGACCGGCTCGTCGCTCTTGGACGGGAAGAACCGCGCCAGCCCGTCGTCAAGGAAAACCGAGGCCCAGGCCGCGACGCCCGCCAGGAACAGCAGAAGAATCGCGGTCAGCATCAGGCCAAGGAAGCGCGGCTTGCCGCCGACGCGGGCCTGTTCGCGCGCGCCAAAGACGGTCATGCGCTGACGCTCTGCCTCTGCTGGGTCAAGCGCGGCAGCGGCGGCCCCGGTGGCGGCGGGCTCTGGGGTGGCCTGCGTCTTGCGTGCCAGCAACGCGGTGGTCAGCGCGCGTTTCGGGCTGTCCTTGGGTGTGGCGGCGCTGGTGGCGGGGGCGGGGGCGGGCGGCACCAATTCGTGCACCGCGGGCATGTCCGGCACATCGTCCAGCACCTCTGGCGTTCTGGCGGCGGCCACGGCGGGCGCCGCCGGTTCGGCCTTGGGGGACTTGCGGCGACTGAAGAACCCCAACGGTCGGCGCGCGGCGCTGGCGGGTTCGGGGATCGACGGGGCCGAAAGTTCGCCCGAGCCCGACTTTGCCTCGGCCGTGAAGGACAGGCGCGGCTTGGACTTGAACGCCGGGGGGGGCATGTCGTCGTCATCGCCCCGCCTGGGCGCGGCGAGCGTTGGCGCGGCCTTGACGGCGGGCGCATCGCGGGCGACGCCATCCAGCCGGGGCGCGCTGCCAGCGGCATCGCGCTGGGCGCGAATGCTGGTGAACGCGACGGGGGCCGGGTCAGGTGCAGCGTCTGGAACAGCGTCTGGTGCAATGTCGGCAACAGTGGCGCTGGGCGCGGCGGGGGGCGCGGGTTTGGGGGGCGGTACGGGCGCGGCCTGTTCCACGGGGGGCGGGGTTTCTTTCTGCGCCGGTTTCTCGGCCGGTGCGGTCTCTGGCTCGGGCGGCGGGACGTCAATGATCACCAGCGCCTCGGCCTCGCGCTCGGGCGAGGGGCCGGACCAGCCGGAGGCCGGACCGAAATAAACCTCTCCGGCGAAGTCTCCGGGGGCGGCGGCCGCGGCGTGGCTGACCGGTTCGAAATGGTGGCCAGAGGCGAACATCTCGGCCTCTGTCAGGGTTTCGCGCGCCACGGCGGCGATCATCACCTTGCCGCCGGCGACCGAGTAGTCGAACACAAGATCCTTGACCGCGTAGGGCGTGGCCCCGTCCAGCGCCTGCCGGATTCGCGCGATCAGCGCGTCGCCGTTCAGCCCTTCGTCGGGCAGCGACAAATAGCGGATCTGTTCGTTGGGGATGATCAGCTTGACCTTGCCGCCTTCGGTGGATGCGGCATCGGCCATCTCGCGCAGGCGTTTGAGCGCCGCGTTCAGGTCGGGCACATCCAGTGCGGTTTCACCCATAACATACCAGTCCCGCTGCGCACGGCGCAGCAAGGCAATACCCTCGAAGGACAGGGACAACGCAAAGTTCGTTTTCATGGCTTCATTTTATCACCTGTACCGGCTGGGGGGGAGTCCCCCTGCACTGCCCGTCGGCCCGCGCGGCGATGTTTTGCCAAGTTTTTTCCAAGGAACTTGCCGAGCGCCGCGTCAGACCTGACAGTGAAGCAAAAAACTTGCCTGAAAGGAAAAGATATGCGGGTTTTTATCTGTTTTTTGAGTGTTTGGCTTTTCGCCGCGGTGGGGGTGCAGGCGCAGGAGTTGCGTCAGATCACCGTGACGGGTGAAGGCGTTGCGGCCGCCGTGCCGGACATGGCAACGATCAGCCTGGGTGTCAGCCACCGAGCCGACAGCGCCGAGGCCGCGATGGACCAGGTGTCGCAAAGCGTGGCGGCGATCCTTGACCTGCTGCCCCGATTCGGAATCGACGCGCGGGATATGCAGACCAGCGGGCTGTCGCTTTACCCGGTGTTTGCCAGCGCCTCGGTCAGTGGGGCGGACCGGATCACCGGGTTCGAGGCCAGCAATGGCGTAACCCTTCGGGTGCGGGATCTGGACCAGTTGGGCGCCGCGCTGGAGGCGGTGCTGAAGACCGGGGCCAACCGGTTGAGCGGGCTGAGCTTCGGGGTGCAGGAGCCTGCGCCGCTGCAAGAGGCCGCGCGGCGCGATGCGGTGGCCGACGCGATGGCGCGGGCGCAGGTCTATGCCGAGGCGGCGGGGGTCACGCTGGGGCCAGTGGTGTCGATCAGCGAAAACGGCGGCGGATATCGACCCGAGCCGATGATGATGGCGGCGCGGGCCGATAGCGTTCCTGTCGCCGCCGGAGAGGCGACGATCAGCGCCTCGGTGACCATGGTGTTCGCGCTCGCGGACTGAGGCCGCCACGTCGCCCGGCAGGTCGAAAAACCCCGTGCCGCGAGGGATTGCGGCACGGAGGTGCGGCTTAGGCGTGCGCGGCTTTCAGCGCCTGGTCCAGATCGGCGATCAGGTCTGCGGGATCCTCGGTGCCGATGGAAATCCGCACCACGTTGGGCGCGGCCCCGGCGGCGACCTGTTGTTCAGGCGACAACTGGCGGTGCGTGGTCGAGGCCGAGTGGATCACCAGCGACCGGGTATCGCCCAGATTGGCAACATGGCTGAAAATTTCCAGCTCTTCCACGAACTTGACGCAGGCGTCATAGCCGCCCTTCAGCGCCACGGTGAACAGCGCGCCCGCGCCCTTGGGGCAGATCCGCGCCACCCGGTCGTGATAGGGAGAGGACGGCAGCCCGGCATAGGTCACGCCGGCAACGGCATCATGGCCTTCAAGCCATTCGGCCACCTGACGGGCATTGGCCACGTGCTTTTCCATCCGCAGCGACAGGGTTTCCGTCCCCATCAGCGTATAATGCGCCGCCTGCGGGTTCAGCGTCATGCCCAGGTCGCGCAGACCGATGGCAATGCCGTGGAAGGTAAAGGCGAGGCTGCCGAAGGTTTCGTGGAATTTCAGCCCGTGATAGGCGGGTTCAGGGGCCGACAGGGACGGGAACTTGTCGCTGGCGGACCAGTCGAATTTGCCCGAGTCGATCACCACACCGCCGGTGACGGTGCCATTGCCGGTCAGGTACTTGGTCATCGAATGCACCACCAGTGTCGCGCCGTGTTCGATCGGGCGGCAGAGGTAGGGCGTGGCCGAGGTGTTGTCGACGATCAGCGGCAGTCCGGCCTTGTCGGCAATCGCGGCAATGGCATCGAGATCGGTGATATAGCCGCCGGGGTTGGCGATGGATTCGCAGAACACCGCCCGGGTGTTGTCGTCAATCGCCGCTGCGACCGCGTCCAGATCGTCGAAATCGACGAATTTGCAGGACCAGCCAAAGCGTTTGATGGTCTGGCTGAACTGGGTGATCGTGCCGCCATACAGGCGGGTCGAGGCGACGATGTTCAGCCCCGGCGCCATCAGCGGGAACAGCGCCATGATCTGTGCCGCGTGGCCGGACGAACAGCACACCGCGCCAACGCCGCCTTCCAGCGTGGCCATGCGTTCCTGCAGGACGGCCACGGTCGGGTTGGTCAGGCGGGAATAGATAAAGCCCACTTCCTGAAGGTTGAAAAGCGCGGCGGCGTGTTCGGCGTCACGGAACACATAGGCCGTGGTCTGGTAGATCGGCGTCTGGCGTGCGCCGGTGGCCGGGTCGGGCCGCGCCCCGGCGTGGATTTGCAGCGTATCGAAACCGAATTCAGGTGCGTCCGACATGGGTCTCTCTCTCCCCTTGATGCGACAATGCGCCAAAGGCTTAGGCGATTGGCCGGGTCGGAACAACGGGGGAGGAGAAAAAGAAACAAAATGCCGGACGGACGGGGCGGACCGGAAAAATTGCCCGCGCCCCGGCTTTGGGCCGGAACGCGGGCCTTGTCTGATGCCGGTCAGGGCAAACGCCCGTGCTCAGCGCCCGCCACCATCGCCGCCGCCGCTATCGCTGGAGGTGCGGGTGCCGTCCTTGGTGTTGACGCTGACCGTGGCGGATTCCGCGTTCTTTTCGAAGTCGTATTGCTTGATCGCCAAGCTGCATCCGATGGCGCTGTTCATCTCGCAATCCAGCATCTTTCCGTCATGCTTAACCTGCCAGGTGTCGCCCTTGACCACCTGAAGCGTGACCGGTTTCTTGTCGTCGATGGCATAGTCATAGGCCTCGTCGGTGTCCTCTGCGACCTCGGGCAGGTCGGGATCGTTCAGCGTGGTTTGCGCTGCTTCGGCCTTGGCCGGGGCGGGCTGGACGCTGGCCACCCGTGTCCTGGTGCGTTGCTCCGCCGCGGTATCGACGGCGCTGCGTTCGGCGCTGGCGTCATCAAGCGCCGCTTCGCAGTCGCGGGCCGACGTGCCGTTGCAGTCGATCAGGGTTTCGGCGGCGATCCCGCCGCCGTCATCGGCCACGAAGTAGCGCACTTTCGGTCCGTCGTCGGTTTGAACGACCGGGTATTGCAGCCCCTTGTAGCCCACAAGCGTCGTGCTGGACGAAACACGCGGATCACGGTCAAGCGCGTTCAGGTGTGCCTTGGGATCCTCGCTGTTGGTATTGCTGGTAAACGCCCCTTCATAGACCCGTTCACAGGCTCCTGTGGTCAAGATTGTGACCCCCGCGCAGCCGATCATGAGCGATCTAAGCGTCATTGGCATCATAACACTCCCTTTGTTCCAAAGTCAGTGCGCGTTCCACGCCCAAGTATAGCGTGCCGGGCGCTTGCCACGCTTTGAGCAGGGGCAAGTTCGGGCGGATGTTTTGTGTGAAGGGCCGAAACGGACCAAGGCGACGCTTGAAAAGCGCCGCCTTGATTCTCGGGGCTTTGACACCCCACCGTCGCGTTCGTTTGGGAGAGAGGAAACCGCGACGGAACCGAATTTTATGGGGTCCAGAGGACCCCACGCCGCGGAAGTTTGGGAGAGAGGAAACCGCGACGTAACCGAAGTTGCCGCCTGTATATCGCCGGTCTTGAAGGTGATTCTATGACATAGGTCAAATTTCATCTGCGCCGGGCCAGATTGTTCCAGCTTATCAAGGCGCTGGCCCGAGGTGTGAGAATTGAATTAAGTTTTTGATATATATTGTAAATATGATGTGTTGGCTGTTTCGGGCCGCTGTGCGGAATGTTGACGTAACGTCATCTTGTTGAGATTTCTTTTTTGCCGGTGCCGGTGCCGGTCACCGCATCCACAGACCTTCGCGGCGCAACTGGTTGCGGATCGCCTGTTCGCGGCGCGGCAGATTTTGCCGGTCGAACAGCGCGCGCGTCCGGGTGCCCCAGCCATCAAGAACGAACCGCTGAAACGGGGCGTGGCCCGCCAGCACGGCGCGCAGCGTGTCATTCTGGGCCAGCGCCTCGAGCCGGTCAACGACGTGGTCGTCCTCTCGTGCATAGAGCAGGGGAAGGGTGCGGTAGTGGCAGGTCACAGAGCCGTCCAGCAATCCCGGCGGCAGCGCGTCGCGCCCGCCACCCAGGGCATGGATCACCAACGGCAACGCCACCTGGTCCAGCCACGGGTCAAGCGACTGCCCGGTCAGTTCCGGCGGCGGGGCGTCGCGGATGTCCAGCGCGTAGCGCAGGAACAGGTCGCCGAAAGCGCGCGGGCAGCGGAAAAAGAAGAAACCGGCGTTGAAATACAGATAGCGCCGCCAGACGCCGTCGGGCTGGTCGGGGTCGAGCGAGCTGTCGAAGTCCAGCCCGAAGCGGTCATAAAGCGATTTCCAGATCGCGCCATAGCCGGGGCCGTACAGGTCGGGCTTGGGCCAGGTGCCTTCGCGGCGCAGCGATGCGCCGGGCCGGTCGAAATCGAACGGGACGCGGGCCAGATCGTCCAGGATCAGCGTATCGGTGTCGAAGAACACGAAGGGCTGGTTCGGGGGCAGGGCAAACAGCGCCTCGATCTTGTTGCCATAAGGATAGGGTTGCCCGAAATGCCGGGGCGCGAAGGGCAGGATTGTTGCGCCGAGGTCGGTCAGCATCTGGCGGACGGTGTCATCCTTGATCCGGGGATCGTTCTGCCAAAGGGGGCCGGGCTGCGGCTCGGCCACGTACAGGCGCAGGGGGCGTGTTTGCGGAATGGCGTTCAGCGACGCGGCGAACAGCAGTGCTTCGTATTGCAGGCGGCCGGATTGGCCCACGATCAGAATATTGACAGTTTGCCGCGCTGCCTTGTCTTCTGTCATGGGTGTTTCAACCTTGGCCTGCGGCCCGGACGCCGGGCGGGTCAGGCAATTAGAATGCGCCCCGCCGGATCGGGCAAGCCCCCCGGCGGGAATTTGCAACATGACATTGGAAGGAAGGCGTAGATGCTACAACTGTTCTTGATTTTCATCGCCGCGGCGCTGGGCGGCGGAACCGGGGATGCGGATGCGCCTGCGGCAGAGGCCGTGGCGCCGGCCGCCCCGGTGACAGCGCAGGCGTCCCCCCTTGAAGCCGAACCGCAGGTGCCGTCGGGCAAGTTTACCACAGCGGTCGAAGTCAAGCCGATCCTGAACATGACCCGCGGCAACTGGGTCGCGGTGCGGGAATTCGACGGGCAGGATTTGCTGTACGTCACGCATCTGATGTCGTGGCGCTGCGGGTTGGTGCAACTGCGCTTTGGCGTCAACGGCAATCCGCTTCAGGTCTGGCCGCTGCCCGCCTGCCACGAAGACACCGCAGCACCCAATGCGCTGACGCCCGAGGACGGGCTGCCTTATGAACGCTTTGCGCTGGGCTCGGTGCAGAAGGTCGAAATTGAACTGACTTATGACGACCTGACCATCGAAAGCGCGAAATTCGAGCGCAAGGCAATCCTGATGCCGTGACCATGGGGCTCAGGTCCGGTCGGCCAGCAGCGTGGCAAAGATCACCACGTCCAGCCAGAAGTGGATGAAGATCGCCCAGAACAGCCCGCGCGTGTCCTGGATCGACAGGCTGATGAGCCAGGCCAGGAACGCTGCCATCAGCCCGCCGCTCAGGCCGCCGGGAACGCCCATGTAGTGCGCGCTGCCAAAGACAAGCGCCGAGGCAAAGGGCGCCACGCGGGCACAGCGGCCTGTCAGCCCTTCGACAAGTGTCCAGCGGGTCACGATTTCCTCGACCAGCGCGTTTGACGCGGCAAGCGGCACGGCAAGCGCCACTGCGGTGATCCAGGCCGCGAGCGGCGCGCCGGTTGGCCCGGCCTGGGCCAGGATCAGCCAGCCCGTTGTGGCGATACACGTGATGAGCCAGAAGGTTGTCCCGACCTTGCGCCAGCTTTCGCCGGGTTTGACCCCCAGAACCGGGATCGGGCGCGCTGGTGCTGCGGGGTGACCAATGCGCAGGACACGAAAAGAACGCCCCAGGACGACACGCATCGCCAGAACCGTCACCCCGGCCACGCCGAGCGCCGCGCTCTGGTAGTGGAAATAGGCGGCGACGCCAGGCTGGGTGTTCGGGCTGATCGCCAGGCTCAGCACCACGAGCGCAAGCGTTCCGGCAACCGCGACCGCAAGGACAGCCGCGATCCGGAGGGGCGAAGGCGTGTCGGCGCTGTGCGGCATGGCGGGGTGGGGCACTGGTCAGGCTTTGTTGACGATGTTCGGCGGGCGGCCCCGTTGCCGGGACGGCCCGCAGTTGCGCGGCAAGGATCAGAAACTGATGGGATCCAGGATCTGCGGCTCGATCACGCTGACGCCGGGCAGGCCGGCGGACAGCACTTCGGCCGATTGTTCCAGCGCCGGGAAGGTGCGGTAGTGGCCAGGGATCACCGTCTTGAAGTTGAAATAGCGCTTGGCGGCATACGCGGCCCCGGCCATGTCCATGGTATAGAAACCGCCCGCGCTCAGGATGCCGATGTCGGGTTTGTAGTAGTCCGCGATCCAGTCCATGTCGGCCATGATCGTTGTGTCGGAGGAGTGATAGATCACGTGGCCTTCGCCGGCGATGATCAACCCGGTTTCCGGCCCCATGTAGCGGCGGCGGTCATCGACCATCATCGACGAGGAATGCGATGCGGGCACGATCGATACCTTGACGTTGCCAAAACTGACGGTGCCCCCCTTGTTGAAGGCCATGCCTTCGCCCGCGCCCTGCGCGTGCAGTGTCAACGCCAGTTCATAAATGCCCGAGACCGGCGCGCCGGTGCGTTTCGAGACTTCGACCACGTCGGCCGTGTGGTCGAAATGGCCGTGGGTCACGAGGATCTGGGTGGCGCCGCCAATCGCGGCCTCGTACTGGTCTTCGTTCAGCATCGGGTTGTTGTGCAGCCAAGGATCGATCAACAGGACCTGGTCTTCGATCTCGATCCGGAAACTGCCGTGGCCGAGCCAGATGATGTTCATGTCGGTGTCCTTCCTGTTGGCGTAGGTCTTGGGTTTTGGGATTAGAATGACGGGCGTTTCCGTCTGTGGCAAGGGGGGGAGCGAGGGGCCAGCCCCTCGCGCTCCCCAGGATATTTTCAGCAAGATGATGGGAACAGGGCGGAATGGGGGCAGGGCGCTTGCGGGCGGGCGCGCGCGGGGGTAAACGCGGGTCTTGAACGTTTGTGATGCGAAAGGTCGAACGCCCATGTCGATTGACATCGAGACCGCCGCAAAGGTGGCGAAACTGGCCCGGATCAAGGTCGAGGACGACGCGCTGCCCGCGCTGGCGCAGGAATTTTCCAACATCCTGGATTTCATCGAGCAGTTGAACGAGGTTGATGTCGCGGGTGTCGAGCCGATGGTGTCGGTGACGCCGATGCGGCTGAAGCGCCGCAAGGACGGGGTGACCGATGGCAACATGCAGGCCAAGGTGCTGTCGAACGCGCCCGATGCGCGCGAGGGGTTCTTTGCCGTGCCGAAGGTGGTGGAATAATGTCTGAGCTGACGAAACTGACCGTGGCGGCGGCGCGCGACGCGCTGCGTGCGGGCGAGGTGAGCAGCGTCGAGCTGACCGAGGCCTGTCTGAGCGCGATCGAGGGCGCGGACGCGCTGGGCGCCTTTGTGCACAAGACACCCGAGATTGCCCGCGCGCAGGCGGCGGCGGCGGATGCCCGGATCAAGGCGGGCGATGCGCCCAAGATGTGCGGCATCCCGATGGGGATCAAGGACCTGTTCTGCACCAAGGGCGTGCCGAGCCAGGCCGCGAGCCGGATCCTGAAGGGGTTCAGGCCCGAGTATGAATCGACGGTCAGCCAGAAGCTGTTCGATGCCGGCACCGTCATGCTGGGCAAGCTCAACATGGACGAATTCGCCATGGGATCTTCGAACGAGACCTCGTGCTATGGCAACGCGGTCAACCCGTGGCGGCGCGGGAATGACGAGGCGGCGCTGACGCCGGGCGGGTCTTCGGGCGGATCGGCCTCGGCCGTGGCAGCGGACCTGTGCCTTGCGGCGACCGGCACCGATACCGGCGGCTCGATCCGCCAGCCGGCGGCGTTTACCGGTATTACCGGCATCAAGCCGACCTATGGCCGGTGTTCGCGCTGGGGCATCGTGGCGTTTGCGTCGTCGCTGGACCAGGCCGGGCCGATGACCAAATCGGTGCGCGACGCGGCCATCGTGCTGGAGGCGATGTGCGGCCACGACCCGAAGGATTCCACCAGCGCCGATCTGCCGGTGCCGGATTTCGAAGCCATGTTGACCGGTGACATCAAGGGCAAGACCATCGGGATTCCGCAGGAATACCGCATGAACGGCATGCCCGAAGAGATCGAGGCGCTGTGGGCCGATGGCACCGCGATGCTGAAGGACGCAGGCGCCCGGATCGTCGATATTAGCCTGCCGCACACCAAGTATGCGCTGCCTGCCTATTACGTGATCGCGCCGGCCGAGGCATCGTCGAACCTGGCCCGTTACGACGGGGTGCGCTATGGCCACCGGGCCAAGCTGGCGCAAGGCGATGGCATCACCGAGATGTATGAAAAAACCCGTGCCGAGGGGTTCGGGCACGAGGTGCAGCGCCGGGTCATGGTGGGCACCTATGTGCTGTCGGCCGGGTTCTATGACGCCTATTACAACCGCGCGCGCAAGGTGCGGACGCTGATCAAGAAGGACTTTGAGGATGTGTTCGCGCAAGGGGTCGATGCGATCCTGACACCCGCGACGCCCTCGGCGGCCTTTGGCCTGGACGAGATGTCGGATGCCGATCCGGTGCAGATGTACCTGAACGACGTGTTCACCGTCACGGTGAACCTGGCCGGTCTGCCGGGCATTGCGGTGCCCGCGGGGCTGGACAAGCAGGGGCTGCCGCTGGGGCTGCAATTGATCGGCCGCCCGTGGGAGGAAGGCGATCTGCTGAATATCGCTTATGCTCTTGAGGAAGCTGCCGGATTTGTGGCCAAACCGGCGAAATGGTGGTAAAACCTGCGAAAAATCGCGGGCGGAAGGGCAGCGAATGAAGCGAATTATCCTTTGTGGTGCGGCAGTTGCCGCCTTGTCGGCGTGCCAGCCGTCGGTGCCCGACAGCGCTGCGGGCGTGGGATTTGGCGACTATGGCGCCTATCAGCAAGAGCGCGCACAGCGCGATGCTGCGCTGACGGGCGGCCAATACGTGCCGCCGCCGGCGACAGTGACCGCCACGCCGCTGGACGGGACCGAGGCGCAGGCTGCGGCTCAGGCGCGGGCCCTGAACTCTGGCGTCGATCCGGTCAATGCCTCGCCGCAGAACCCGGCGCCCGCGGTGGTGACGAATTCCGTCGGTCTGTCCGGCGAGAACGATTTTGCGGCGGTGTCGAACCAGCGCACGATCAAGGACGACGCGGCCCGCATCGCCCAGAACCGGGCGCAGTATACCGTGGTGCAGCCGACCGAACTGCCCAGCCGTCCGGGAACGACCGGGCCCAACATCGTCGAATTCGCGCTGGCGACCGACAATCCGAAGGGTGTGCAGCTGTACAAGCGGTCGTCACTGTCGGGTGAGGCGCGGTATGTCCGGGCCTGCCGCGCGTACGAATCGTCGGACATGGCGCAGATCGACTTTCTGTCGAACGGTGGACCGGAGCGCGACCGCAAGGGCGTGGACCCCGATGGCGACGGATATGCCTGCGACTGGGATCCGGCACCGTTCCGGCTGGTGCGTCAGGGCGCGGGCAACTGACGCCGGTCTGGTATCCATCCCCCAATTTCGGGCCGCGCCGGGATGCGGCGCTGCCTGACATCGTGGTTCTGCATTACACCGCCATGACCAGCGCCGAAGCGGCGCGGGATTGGTTGTGCCACACCGACGCGCAGGTGTCCGCCCATTACGTTATTGCCGAGGACGGGCGCTGCTGGCAGTTGGTCGCCGAAGATCAGCGCGCCTGGCATGCCGGGGCGGGGCAATGGGGGGCGGTTGCGGATGTCAATTCCCGCTCGATCGGGATCGAACTGGCCAATACCGGCAGTCAGCCGTTTTCCGAGCCGTTGATGGCGGCGCTGGAAGCACTTTTGCAGGAAATCCTGAAACGCTGGGCGATCCCGCCTTGGCGGGTGATTGGCCATTCCGACATGGCGCTGGGGCGCAAGATCGACCCCGGTCCGCGGTTCGACTGGCGCCGGCTGGCACGGCAGGGGTTGGCCGTCTGGCCGGCCCCGGCAACAGCGGGGGATTTTCTGTCTGACGCGCGGCGCTTTGGCTATGCCCTGGCCGCGGGGCAGGAGGATGCGCTGCTGGCCGCGTTTCGCGCCCGGTTCCGCCCCGGTGCGCATGGCCCGCAGGACGCCGTGGATGCGGCGCTGATGGCTGACCTTGCGGCGCGCTATCCTGTTGACCGCCCGCCGCTGGTCGCCTAAGCGGGCGGGTGCGCGGAGGGCTGGATGGCCGCTTTGGCGGGGGCCTCCCCGCCAGGGAGGAAAGTCCGGACTCCCTGAAGCAACGGTGCCGGGTAACGCCCGGGCAAGGCAACTTGACGGAAAGCGCCACAGAGAACAGTCAGCCCCGGTCCGCCGGGGTCACGGTGAAACGGTGGGGTAAGAGCCCACCGGGGGGCTGGCAACAGCTCCCGCATGGCAAGCCCCACCGGGAGCAATGCCAAATAGGGACCCCGCGCGGGCTGATCCTTTCGGGGATATCGCCGCAGGCAGCTTCAGCCGAGGGGTCCGGGTTGGCAGCTAAAGCCGGTCGGCAACGGCCGGACAAGAGGAATGGTCATCGCCCCCACGGGGGTACAGAATCCGGCTTACAGGCCCTCCGCGCACCATAGGGGCCGATTTTTCGCCGAAAATCGTTTGCAGGCCCCTGTTGCGGCGCCGTGATCCCAAGAATCCGGCTTGACTCGGGGCGGGGCATCAGTAGAACCGCGCGAACAGATGAATTTTGCGGGCGCCCCGTCGTGCCCGGTGCAGGAGACGACCCATGGCGAAGCCGACCACCATCAAGATCCGCCTGAACTCGAGCGCAGGCACGGGCCACTTCTATGTGACCAAGAAAAACGCACGCACCATGACCGAGAAGATGACCGTACGCAAGTACGACCCGGTCGCGCGCAAGCACGTCGAATACAAGGAAGGCAAGATCAAGTAATCTGCCCCTTGAATGTCAGACGAAACGCCGCGCGGGCCAGGGCCAGCGCGGCGTTTTTCTTTGACGAAGACATGCCCGCCCCGGTCTCTGCCCGCTGCCAAGGAGAGAGATCATGGCGTTGTGTTCCACACCTTCCCTGAGCATCCGTCCCGGCGGCCCCGCCGATCTTGCGGCGGTCGACGCGCTGCTGACCCGCAGCTATCCGGCGCTGCTGGCGCAGGACTATACCCCCGAGGTACTGGCGCTGGCCCTGCCGGTGATCTGCCGCGCACAGCCGCACCTGGTGACCTGTGGCAGCTATTTCCTGGCCCATGACGGGCCCGAACTGGTTGCCGCCGGGGGCTGGACGCCGAACGCGCCGCAGGGCCGGGCAGGGCCCGCCCATATCGGCCACATCCGCCACGTCGTGACCGACCACCGGCGCGTGCGGCAAGGGGTGGGCCGGCGGTTGCTGACCCACGCCATGGCCGATGCGCGGGCGCAGGGCATCCGGGTTCTGCATTGTCATTCGACCCTGACGGCAGAGCCGTTCTATGCCGCGCTCGGCTTTCGCAAGGTGGCTGCGATTGATCTGCGGCTGCGCCCCGGTGTCCTGTTCCCGGCAACGCATATGGTGGCCGACATCGCTGCCTGAAGCGGATCAGCCATAAGGCGAGGCGGCCGGATGTCCGTCGAAATCGGTCCAGATGCGGGCGTCGCGTTCGCGGTCGACCTGAAGCACGCGGGCGTGGTCAGGATAGGTGACGGTGTCGCGCGCCGCGCGGGTACCGATCACCAGATAGCGCACCGGGGCATCGGTGCGGTTTTCCAGGCAGTGTCCAAGCGCGTCCCCGGCCTTGAACGTCGCCGCGTCGCCCTGGGACAGGACGGTCTCTGAATCGCCTTCGATCAGCGTCACGGTGCCTGCCAGGACAAAGACCATCTCGTCCTCGTCGGTATGCCAGTGTTTGATCGAGGAGCGGGACCCCGGCGCCAGTATCTCGACAAAGGCGCCAAACTGGGTCAGCCCGCCGGTGTCGGAAAACAGCAGCGCCTCGAACGGGCCGCAAACCCCGTTGTCGGAGTCACGTCTGACGGTGTCCTCGGTGATCTTGGGCATGGTCGGTCCTTTCTGAACGAAAAAGGGCCGGTCGCTGCGACCGGCCCTTTGGCATCTCCGAGTGAGCGTACGGAGCTTTATTCGCGGTTGCCCAGCAGTTGCAGCAGGAACATGAACAGGTTGATGAAGTCCATGTACAGTTGCAGCGCGCCCATGATGGCAGCCTTGCCAAGCCATTCCTGGTCGCCATGCGCGGCATGAGCAAGATAGGTGTTCTTGATGTTCTGAGTGTCATAGGCCGTAAGACCCGCGAAGATCAGCACACCCAGGATCGACACGGCGAAGAAAATCGCGGGCGAGCCCAGGAAGATGTTGATGATCGAGGCCACGATCAGGCCGATCACGCCCATGATCAGGAACGACCCCCAACCCGAAATGTCTTTCTTGGTGGTGTAGCCCCAGAGCGACAGGCCGGCGAACGAGATCGAGGTCACAAGGAACACCTGCGCGATCGACATGCCGGTGAACGCCGCGAAAATCCACGCGATCGACAGACCCATGACAGAGGCGAACGCATAGAAGAACAACTGCGCGCCCGCCGCCGACAGGCGAGATACCGCCGCGCCGAAGGCAAAGACCATGATCAGCGGGGCAAACATCACGATCCAGCCCAGGATATTGGGCTGCAACGTCATCGGATCGCGGAACACCGAAAGCAGCGCGTCGTTCGAACCCACTGCCCAGGCCACCAGGAAGGTCAGCAGGGTGCCCACGGACATGGTGCCGTAGACCTTGTTCATATGAGCGCGCAAGCCCTCGTCAATCTGGGCGGCGCGGGCGCCTGCCGCCGTCGTCCGGATTGTGTTGTAGTCAGCCATTGATGCCTCCGAAAAGTGAAACCGCCTGCGCCTGCCCAGGGACGGACAGACGCTCTGCTTGTGATATTGGCATAGCAGAGGGAGGTTTCAAGCCTTTCGACTGTCGCCGCTGTGCAAATTATCGGTTTCCGACTAACCATTTTTCCGGGGCGTCCCAGACCGGGCGCGCGGCTTCGATCTCTGCTGCGTCACGGGTGACACCGATATCGCACAGCAGATGCGGCTCCAGCCGCGCCAGCTGGCGGCGCTGACGGTAAAGGGTATGGAGCGTCGCCAGCCGCTGAAACAAAGGCACGCGGGACGGACGCTGCAAGGGCAGGCTGTGGGTCAAAGCACGGATCATGATGCCATCCTTTCATATTTGTGATGATTTGGCGTCGTTAAATCTTGATGCTTGATATATGGTGCGCGCCAAGCCATATGTGAAACGAATGTTTCTGCTACGTTGAATCAAGAAAGTTGATGAATGCGCAATCTCGACATCACCACCCTCCGCTCGTTTGTCACCGTCGCACAGGCGGGCGGGGTGACCCGCGCCTCGGGCTTTCTGAACCTCACGCAATCTGCGGTGTCGATGCAGTTGAAACGGCTGGAGGACTTGCTGGATCTCGATCTGCTGGAACGGTCGGGCCGCACCGTCGCGCTGACGCCCGCTGGCGAACAACTGCTGGGCTATGCCCGCCGGATGGTGGAACTCAACGACGAGATCTTTGCCAGGCTGACCGACCAGATCTACGAAGGGGAAATCACCCTCGGTGTGCCACATGACATCGTCTACCCGGTGATCCCGCAGGTTCTGCAACGCTTTCACGCCGAATTCCCGCGTGTGAAAGTCCAGCTTCTGTCGTCATATACCAATTCGCTGAAGGCGCAGTATTCCCGCGGCGAGGTCGATGTGATCCTGACCACCGAATCCGGCGTCGACGAGGGTGGCGCGACCCTGAAAGAGGTGCCGCTGCGCTGGATCGGTGCGCCCGGTGGATCGGCCTGGAAGCAGCGCCCCCTGCGGCTGGCCTATTGCCGCTACTGCACCTTCCGCAACGGCGACCTGCGCAAGCTGGACGAGGCCGGGATTCCCTGGGAAATGGCGGTGGACTCCGATTCAGACCGCACCATCGAGGCGACGGTCAGCGCAGATCTTGCGATTACCTCCATGCTGGAAGGCCACGCGCCGCCGCATCTGTGCGCGATCGACACCAACGGCGCCTTGCCCGACCTCGGCGTGCAGCGCATCAACCTGTACAGCAACACCACCCGGCCCGAGATCATCGCCCCGCTGCGCGGCATGATCGAACAGGGGTTTGCGACCCTCTGACCCTCATCTTGCCACAAATATCCCGGGGGTGAGGCCGCAGGCCGAGGGGGCAGCGCCCCCTGCCGGTTTGTCGTTGAAAAATCGCTGCCCGGCTCAGGCGCGGCGCCACAGCTGCAAGACATCTGCGCCGCAGATCTCGACGCTGTCCAGCGCGAACCGCGGTGCTTCGGCCAGGGTATCGATCCCCAGCGCCCCCAGCGCCGGACGGCCTTCGGCGCCAAGGGCCATGCCGGCTGTAAACACCGCCAGCCGGTCCACCAGCCCCGCCTGTAGCAGCGACGCCGCCAATGCCCCGCCCCCTTCGCAGAACACCCGCGTCAGCCCGTTTGTCCCCAGCAGTCGCAGCACATCACCCATGTCCATCTGGCCGCCGGTCACCCGGGCTTCGATCAAATGCGCCCCGGTGTCGGCCCAGGCCGTGCGGCGGGGTCCGGTCGCACTGGGGCCGTGGCAGATCCAGACCGGGATGTCGCGCGCGGTCTGGGCCAGCGCGCTGTCGATGGGCAGGTCGAGGTGACGCGAGACCACCACGCGCAACGGTTGACGCACCGTGCCCATGCCGCGCACATTCAGCGTCGGATCGTCGGCCCGTACCGTGCCCGCCCCGACCATCACCGCATCGTGGCTCAGCCGCATGGCGTGCACCCGGCGGCGCGCCTCGGGCCCGGTGATCCACTGGCTTTCGCCGGTGGCCGTGGCAATACGGCCATCGAAGGAACAGGCCAGTTTCAGCGTCACCATCGGGCGGCCCTGTTCGACCTTGCGGAAGAACCCCTCTTGGTCGCGCAGGGCCTGATCGGCCAACACATCGGTTGTCACCGCGATCCCGGCGCTGCGCAGCCGGGCAAAGCCCTGTCCCGAAACGCGCGGATCGCTGTCCTCGAGCGCGGCAACCACCCGTGCGACGCCCGCCGTCACCAGCGCGTCGGCGCAAGGCGGGGTCTTGCCGTGATGCGCGCAGGGTTCCAGCGTGACATAGGCCGTGGCGCCGCGCGCGGTCGTACCGGCCTGGGTCAGCGCCACCACCTCGGCATGCGGACGGCCGCCGGGCTGGGTCCAGCCGCGCCCCACGATCCGGCCGTCTTTCACGATGACGCAGCCCACCGCCGGGTTGGGCCAGCAATTGCCCAACCCCCGTCGCCCCAGCGCAAGCGCATGGGCCATGTGGGCTGTGTCGTCTGCGCTCACTTCTCTGGCGTGGTATCGGGGCGCAGTTCGGAAACGAACTTGTCAAAGTCGTCCGCCGCCTGGAAGTTCTTGTAAACGCTGGCAAACCTGACATAGGCCACGGTGTCGATCCGGGCCAGGGTTTCCATCACGATCTCGCCGATCTGACTGGACTTGATGTCGGTTTCGCCCAGGCTTTCCAGCCGCCGCACGATACCGGAAATCATCTGGTCGATGCGTTCGGGTTCGATCGGGCGTTTCTGTAGCGCGATGCGGATCGAGCGTTCCAGCTTGTCCCGGTCGAAATCTTCGCGGCGGCCATTTGACTTGATCACCACCAGATCGCGCAACTGGACGCGTTCGTAGGTTGTGAAACGCCCGCCGCAGGCGGGACAGAACCGCCGCCGCCGGATTGAAACGTGGTCCTCGGCGGGCCGGGAATCCTTCACTTGGGTGTCGATGTTACCGCAAAACGGGCAGCGCATTGACCGTCCCCCTTTTTCTTCGTGTCTGCTCGTGGGTGGGGTTGGTCCCCACTTATCCACAGCCACTATAGGGGAGGCTCCATACTTTGGGTAGTGCAGAAATGCGGGCCCCAGATGAAGGGGCAAAGCGCGCGAACGCGCGGTCCGCGCGTACGAGAGGCGCTGCCTCTCGCGCTCTCCGGGATATTTCCGGCCAGAAGAAGGCGAGGGCCTATCGTCGGGCGAAACGGAGCGGCAGGTTGAAGCTGTAGCGGTTGTCGGGCAGCGCCGCGGGGGCGGCGGGCAGGCGCGCGGACCTGGCGGCGGACAGCGCGGCCCTGTCGAGCGCGGCGTCGCCCGACGAGGTGAGGATGCGGGCGCCGGCGAGCGTGCCCGCGCGGGTCACGGTGATCTGGAGCTTGACCACGCCGGTGGCGCGGGTGCCGCGCGGATAGCGCTGCGCGCGCGCGACGCGCTGGCGGATTTGCGCGCCCCATTGTGCCTGCGCGTTCTGTAGCGCGGCCCTCGACGGGCCCGACGGCGCCGCGGGTCTGGCTGTGCTTCCGCCGGTCGTGCCGCCGTTGCCGGTGGCGCGTTGCGCTGCGCGCGGGGCGTCGTCGGTGGCGGTCGGTCTGGATTGCGCGGCGGGTGTGCGGTCGGGCCGGGGGTGTGGCCTGAGCGACGCGCCGGGCGCGTGGCGCGGCTCTGCCGGGGTGGGATCGACCCGCGGCAGTGCGGCGGTGGCGGGGGGCTTCATCAGCGCCTGGCGGGGACGCTGCAGGGGCCGATCGGGGGTTGACCGCGGCCGGGTTGCCGCTGTGGGTTGCGTGGGGTTGACCGGCGCCGCGACCTGAGCTGTGACCTGGGCCGGGAGCACCGGGGGCGCAAGCCGCGGGTTCGTCCGGATCGCCGGAGCCTTGTCGGTCGCGGTGTCAAGGCGGGGGGCTGCCAGGGGATGCGCGCGGGGGGGCAGGGGATCGGCCCGCGGGGCAGGTGCGGCTGCGTCGGCGATCGGGGCTGCCGGTTCAGGCAGGGTGTCGGCCAGTTCGGGTGCCCGGGTCCAGTCCTGAACCATCTGCGCCATCGCCGGGGGCAGGGCGGCAAGGGTCAGGGCGTCGGTGCCGCCGGCACCGCCGCTGTCGCCGCCCGACAGGCCCGGGGGCGACAGGGTGAAGGCGGCGACGTGCAGCGCGCCTGCGAGGGTCAGGAAAGCGGAGGCTTCGAGCAGTTTCATCGCGCGGCCTCTGTCACCAGTGCGACCTCGGTCGCGCCCGCCTGCGCCAGTTGTGCCAGAACCTGCGCCAGCGCGGCCGCATCGGCGCGGGCGTCGGCGCGCAGGGTCACCGGGGACGCGGCGGCGGCGGCGATGGCATCGGACCCGCGCAGCGCGCCGAACGCAGTCTGCCCGTCGGCGGAAAGAAAGAGCGCATCGGGATCGGCCTCTCCCTCTGCCTCGGCTTCGGGCAGGCGGATGTCGAACGGGTCGGGCGGGGCGATCTGCGCCGTCATCAGGAAGAAGATCAGCAGCAGGAACACCACGTTGATCATCGGCACGATCTGTTCGCCAAGGTCGCGGCGCGGGCGTGGCGGGATCAGGGGGGCGCGGCGCGTCATGGGGCGACCACCGCGATATTGGTCAAACCGGCGGCGCGCAGGGTGGCCATCACGTCGAGCAGGCGCTGCACATCGGCGCCGTCCCGCGGCGACAGGACGATCACGTCGCCGGGCGCGGACATCAGCGGGGCCAGGGCCGTGGCCAGCGCCGCGGGCTCTTTCACGATGCCATTGAGCGCCAGCGCATCGGGCGAGACCGTGACCAGCCGGGGCGGGCCGGAATAGCCCGCGCCCGCGCCCCCCAGCGTCAGCGGCAGGGTTTGCGGCAGGCCGAACCGTGCCGCCAGCATGAAGAACACCAGCAGCAGGAACACCACGTCGATCATCGGCGTGAGGCTGGGCCGTCTGCGGCGTCCGGGGGCGGTCAGATCCAGCATTCAGCGGCCTTGAGACAGGAACAGCCGGGTGGCGAGGTCGTCGAGGTCATGGGCCAGACGATCGGCGATGCTGTCGAACCAGGACAGGGCGATGCCGGCCGGGATCGCCACGCCCATGCCCGCGGCGGTGGTCAGCAGCGCCTCCCAGATGCCACCGGCGAGGGCGGCGGGGTCGGCGCGGTTGCCGGCCTGTTGCAGCGCTTGGAACGCATCGATCATGCCCAGGACCGTGCCAAGCAGGCCGATCAGCGGAGCGATGGTCATCACCAGTTCCAGCACCCGCAGGCCTTCGCGCGCCTCGGCCATGGCGGCGCGGGCGACGCGGGCGGTTTCCTCTTGCGCTTGCGGGGGGGCGCGAAAGCTCAGCGCATCCATCGCGGCGTGCACGACGCGGGATCGCACCCCGCGACGCCCGACCAGCAGGGCCATCGCCTCGGTCCCGTGGCCCTGGTCCCACAGCGTGACCGCGCGTTCGGCATGGGCCACGCGCCAGGCGCCCAGGCGGGACAGTTGCCACAGTTTCCACAGGATCATCGCCAGCGTCAGCACCGACAACCCGGCAATGGCCCACATCGCCGGGCCGCCCATGTTCAGGAAATCGGTGATCTGGGTCATGCCGGGGCCTTTTCCACATGTGCCGCGATGAGGCCCGCCAGCGCGTCCAGACCGTCGGTCAGCGCGGCGGGGCCGGGTTGCAGGATGAGCGGCGACTTTATCTCATGGATCGCGCCGGATTGCACCGCCGGGATCGTGTCCCAGCCGGGGCGGGCGCCGATCTTTTCGGGGCGCACCTTCTTGCCGCACCAGCTGGCGACGATGATGTCGGGGCGGGCGGCGATCACGTCCGAAGGCGTGACGATGCGGTCCCTGGCGGCCTGTTCGTGGCGCAGATGGGCGAAACAATCGGTCCCGCCGGCGATCTCGACCAGGTCGGACACCCAGCCGATGCCGGTGATCTGGGGATCGTCCCATTCCTCGAAATAGACGCGGGGGCGGACCTTGGGGGTCCGGGCGCGCAGGGCCGCGATGCGGGTCTCATAGCTGCTGGCCAGCGCCTCGGCCGACTCGGCACAGCCGACCAGACGCCCCAAGGTGCGGATCATGCGCAGGATGCCCGCAACATCGCGCTGGTTGAAGGCGTGTACCTCGATCCCGGCGCGGATCAGACCGGCGGCGATATCGGCCTGAAGGTCGGAAAAGGTCAGCACCAGATCGGGGCGAAGCGCGATGATCTTGTCCAGGTCGGCGCTGGTGAAGGCCCCGACACGCGGCTTTTCGCGGCGCACGCGGGCAGGGCGCACGGCATAGCCGGTGACGCCGACGATCCGATCTTCCTGCCCCAGCAGATACAGGGTTTCGACGGTTTCCTCGGTCAGGCAGACGATCCGGCCGGGCAGGGTCATGACAAGACCCCCAGCGGCTGGATCAACGGGCCGTGATCGGTTTCCAGTACCTGCGCGTTCAGGTGGAACACCTGCGCAAGCCGGTCTGGGGTCAGGACCTCCATCGGCGGACCCTCGGCGGCCAGCCGGCCCCGGTGCAGCAGCACCAGCCGGGTGCAATAGCGCGCGGCCAGCGTCAGGTCGTGCAGCGACACCAGCACCCCCCGGCCTTCGCGGGCCAAGTCGCGGAACACCTGCAACGTGGCGATCTGCGCGGCGGGGTCCAACCCGGCGACCGGTTCATCGGCCATCAACAGCGGGGTTTCCTGTGCCAGCGCGCGGGCGATCAGAACGCGGGCCTGTTCGCCCCCCGAAAGCGCCGTGGCGCTGCGGCTGCGGAAACTGTCCAGCCCCATTCGGGTCAGGGCGCTGTCCACCGCGGCGCGATCCTCGGGGCGCAGGCGGCTTCCGGTGGGGCGATGGGGCAGGCGGCCCAGGGCGACCAGGGTTTCAACCTCGAGCGGCCAGGCAATATCGCGCGCTTGCGGCATCCAGGCGGCGGCCTTGGCGCGGGCAGTGGCGGGCAGGGTTGCCAGCGACGATTGTCCGCTGTGCGGCAAGAGGCCAAGGGCCGCGCGCATCAGCGTGGTCTTTCCCGCGCCGTTGGGGCCGATCAGGCCGACGCAGTCGCCTTCGGCCAGCGACAGCGACACCGCATCGACGACCGGACATTCGCCGCGCCGCACGGTCAGGTTTTGCAGCGAAAGGAGGGTCATGCGATTTCCTTTCGGGTCTTGTAGATCAGGTGCAGGAACAGCGGTGCCCCGACCAGCGCCATCACGACACCGAGCTTGAGGTCGCGGTCTGGCAGCACCAGCCGCACGGCGATATCGGCGGCCAGGACCATCGCCGCCCCGCCAAGGGCCGAGGCCCAGAGCAGAACGGACGGCCGCGCCTTGGCGAACGGACGCAGCAGATGCGGCACGATCAACCCGACAAAGCCCACGGCCCCGGCCACGGCGGTGCCCGCGCCGACGGCGGCGGCGGTGCCAATAAGCAGCCGCAGACGCAGCCCGCGCATCGAGACGCCCATGGCCTGTGCCGCGTCTTCGCCCAGCGACAGCGCATCGAGCCCCCGGCCCAGCGTGGCCAGCAGGACCCAGCCCAGCGCCATCACCGGCAGGGCCAGCGCGACATGGGCCATCGACCGGTCGGCCACGCTGCCCATCATCCAGAACATGATCTCGCTGGCCGCGTAGGGGTTGGGCGACAGGTTCAGCACCAGCGAGGTCAGCGCGCCGGCCAAGGCCGAAATCGCGATCCCGGCAAGGATCAGCGTCAATGACGATCCGCGCGGACCTGCAAGCAGCAGGATCAGAAGGACCGACAGCGCGGCAAAGCCAAGCGCGGCCAGCGGCAGGGCCAGCGTGACCCATGCGGCGATCCCGGTTTGCAGCGCGATGACCGCGCCAAGCGCCGCCGATCCGCTGACGCCGATCAGCCCGGGTTCGGCCAGCGGGTTGCGCAGGAAACCCTGCATCGCCGCCCCCGAAAGGCCCAGCGACGCGCCCAGGCAGGCGGCCAGAATGGCGCGGGGCAGACGGATTTCCTGCATCACCATCTGCACCAGCGGATCGCCGGTGCCGAACAGCGCGCGGAGCGCTTGCCCCAGGGGGATCGGGGCATAGCCCACCGCCAGCGACGCGGCGAAAAGCAGGGCAAGCAAACCAGAAAGCGTGGCAAACAGCTTCATTGCCGGTCCTCCCAGTCCTGCCGGATCGCACGCATTTCAGCAACCGCGTCCAGCAGCTGTGGCAATTCGCAGACCCAGGCCGCGCCGTCCTCGATCCGGCGCAGCTTGCCGCTGTCGCGCAGGACCGGGTGATCCAGCAGTTCGGTGGCCCGCGAATGGCCACCATAGGGGCGGCCGATCAGGATCAGGTCCGGGTCGTCCAGCACCAGCTCTTCGAGCGGCAGGCGGCCGCCGAAGGGCAGGCCGCGCGCCTCGGCGATGTTGTCCATGCCAGCGTGGAACAGGATGTCCCCCGGCAGGGTCTGGCGCCCGGCGGTGTTGCCAAGCGCATAGTACAGGGCCACGCGGGGGCGGCGGGACGGTGCGTCGGTCAGTGCCGCAAGGCGGGCGTCGAACTGCGCCAGCACCTCGGCGGCGCGGTTTTCCTGCCCCAGAAGCGCGCCCATCCGGGCGATGTTGGCGCGGGCGTCGTTCAGCGAATTGATCGGGGCAAAGACCTCGACCCGGTAGCCCAGCCGTTCCAGCATCGACACGGTGGCACGGGTGGTGAACGTGCCCGCCAGCACCAGATCGGGGTCCAGCAGCACGATGTCCTCGGCCTTGCCGGAATTGGTGGGCAGGGCGCGGGCGGCTTCGACCATGGCAGAGGTGCGGGGATCGCGCGACAGCAGGCTGACCGAGGTCAGCTGCCCGGGCGCCGCCAGCAAAAGCGCCAGCTGGTCGGTACAAACGTTGAGAGAGACGACGCGTTGCGGCGCCGCCAGCACCGCCGCCCCGGCGAACACCAGGGCGGCGGCAAGGCCTATGATCTTAGAACGACGCACGGACCCCAAGGAACCACGACCGCCCGGCAGTGTTGTAGCCCGCAGCGGTCTGGTAATCCGCATCGGTCAGGTTTTCGACCCGCAGATACCCCGTCAGGCTGTCGCTGAAAGCGTAGTTCATCTGCGCGTTCACCACGGTGAAATCCGTCAGCGGGGTGCCGAATTCATCCGGGAAGTCGGCGGCGTGGCGCAGAGTGATCGAGCCGTTCAGCTTGTTGGTGATCTCGGCATCGACCCCCAGTGCCAGGTCATAGCGCGGGATCCGCAGTTGTGGGTTGTCGCTGGCATCGCGGCTGTCGGTATAGGTGAAGGCCCCGGTCAGGCTGACCCGATCGGAAACTGGCACGGCTCCGGACAGTTCCACGCCCTGGCTGACGGTGGTGCCGGGGCGCTGGGCATAGGCGCCGGGCAGCGGACCCAGCCAACCGTCTGGATCGAAATACTGGATCAGGTTGTCGATCTCGGAATAGAACAGTGTGGCCTTGACGTTGGCGCCGTTGCGATAGGCGTGCTCGACGCTGAGTTCCGCGTTGCGGCTTTTTTCCGGCTCCAGCGCGGCATTGCCCGACCAGGGATCGTAAAGTTCATAAAGCGATGGCGCACGGAAGCCGCTGGACACCAGCGCGCGCACCGTGGTGTTCGCGGTCGGACGCCATGCCAGCGCGGCACGGGCGGAATTGTGGCCGCCGAACGCATCGTGGTCGTCATGGCGCAGCGAAACGGTCAGGTCCAGCGCCTCGGACGGCGCGAAATTTGCCTCGGCAAAGATGCCGGTGGTTTCCGCCGTGCCGCCACCAGCAGAGCCGAAGGCCAGCGTATCGCTTTTCTCGCGCGTCCAGTCGCCGCCGAAGGTCAACGCGGTGGCGCCCATCGTCCATGCCGCCTTGTAGTCGATGGTATCCCGCTCGCCCTTGTAGGTGCCGGTAAAGGCTGAGGTGGCCAGGGAGCGGTCGATTTCGTAGTGCGACGCCGAGAAGTTGTGGGTCACCGCACCGGTTTCCAGCGTGCCATACACGCGCAACGCACGTGTCGTGGCATCCGAAATTCCGGTTTCATCGGCAGCAGAGGCGTCGTAATCGCCGGTCGAGTCCATCCAGTAGCCGTCGAAGCCCAGTTTCAGCGTGTCTGTGACATCATATTCGCCACCAAGGGTCAGTTGCGTGCCTTCGTATCCGTCATCCTCGGTGCCGCCGACGCGGGCCGAGAAGCCGTCTGTCTTGGTACTTGTCAGCCCAAAGGACAGTGCGCCGCGGTCGTCACCCACGTTGACGGACAGCCCGCCGCGCCGGGTGTTGTAGCTGCCGCCTTCGGCAAAGACCTCGACCGAGCGGTCGTTGCGGCGCTTGGGGTTGGTGGTCACGTCGATGATGCCGCCGACCGCCTCGGAGCCGTGGACCGCAGATTGCGCGCCTTTCACGACTTCGACCCGGGTCACGTTGCCCAGCGACAGGTTGGCCCAGTCGAACTGGGTCTGCACGCCCGACGGATCGGTCACGTCGATGCCGTTGACCATGACGGGGCTGTAGGGGCCCGACAGGCCGCGCATCCGCAGGATGGTGACGCCGCCGATGCCGCCATTGCTGGCCACCGTCAGGCCAGGCAGCGCGGCCAGCGTATCGGCCAGTTGGGTCGTGCCCGCGTCGCGCAGCGTGGCTTCGCCCAGAATGTCGACATTGGCGCCGGACCGGTTCAGGTCGGTCAGGGTCTGGTTTGCGAATATGGTGATTTCGTCCAGTTCCATCGCGTCTTGTGCCAGCGCGGGCGCGGCAGCAAGGGCGATCAGTGATACGGTGCCCAAGATACGGGTCATGTCCGTTGTCCCTTTCGTTCTGGCGCATTTCGATGGCGCCAAGGAGAGTATTGGTTCTTGGAAAGGGACGCCTCTCCGCGAACGGTGCAAAGATTGTCACCACTGCCGGAGAGCCGTTATCCGTCGCACGCCCCGCGCGCGGATAGGGTGATCGACTCGGCAGGTCTCCTGACTTGCGGGTCATTGCGTGGTCCGGGCCTTCCCGGGGCTGGACCCCAGTGGCATGTGCCGGTCACGCTCGCCGCTTACAGTTGCGGGGGCAGCCGCGGATTTGCACCGCGTTCCCTTTTCACCAGAGTCGCCTCTGGACCGAGATGGAGGGTGATTACGCCCTGACCCCTGCGAAGGCAAGAACGCAAAGCGACACCCCGGCCCTCAGGCACGACGCGAGGCGCGGCGCAGGCTGTTCGACGGGATTGCACCGAGCTTTTGGGAATTCGTGGGAACCGTCTTGGTCGTGCAGCGGCAGGACGTCGGCGGGGGCTGGCCTACGAATCAAAACTCGTTGAATCGGCTGATTCGAAGATGTATTTTGAGAACGTAGGCAGAACATTTCGTCGCCCCCTTGTGGATAAGTCTGGGGGAGAAGTCTTTGGGTGGGATTTCTTGGTACTTTTTCGAGGTTTTGTTATTCAACCATATTTAGTGTTTTTTGTTTTTAATCGGTCAACAATTAGCGTTGATGGATGGGGGTCAGGCACCAGAAGTTGTTTCAGGCCCGCCTGTGGAGCAATATGCAGTGCCATGCGTTCCCATTTTGCGTTGACGTCCCATGATTTCCCAGTGTATCCCTTGTTCATCGAATGAGGGACGGGACAAAGGGCAACGCAGAGCCCGAACAAAAAAATCCCGAAATAACAAAAAGCAGGTTCATACAGGCCCCGCTCCTTCATTTGTAACAAAGAGATCCGGCGCGCGGGCGAGCAGACATCCCCCCAGGTGGCGCGCGCAGCTGGACCTTCCCGCTCAGCGGGAGAGTGGCGGCGGGTTGATCAGTGGCAGCAGATCAACCCGCCGTTTCAATTTCAGGGGGACGAAATGAAGGGGCCGGTAGGGCAGTGGCGCTGAGCTTCAGAGGCGAATTCAACCAAAAGGTTGACGGCAAGGGGCGCATGTCGATCCCCGCTCCGTATCGCCGCGTGCTCGAAGATGGCGACCCCAACTACCCCGACGCCCCCAATGCCCGCCTTGTCGTGCTGTACGGTACTCACCTGAAGGGCTCGCTTCACGTTTATACGATCGAGGCGATGAACGAGATCGAGGCGGAGATTCAGAAACTTCCGCGTGGGTCGGTCGAGCGCAAGGCCGCCAGCCGCATGATCCTTGGGAAAAGCTGGGAAACCGAGATCGACCGCGACGGACGGATCGTGCTGCCCAAAGAGCGCCGCGAACAGATCGGCCTGGAAGGCGAGGCGACGATGATCGCTATGGGCGACTATTTCGAGATCTGGAACAAGGCCACGTTCGAAGCGCAGGAACAGGCCGAGGTCGAGGAATTCCTGGCCCAACAGGACGAGGATTTCGATCCGCTGTCGCTGCTGGGCGGCTGACGGGAGGGGATCATGGCAACGCACCCTTCCGCCGATGCGCCTCACATTCCTGTCCTGCTGCGCCCCTTGCTGGCCGCTGTGGCGCCGGTTTCCGGGACATGGGTCGATGGTACATTCGGCGCCGGCGGCTATGCCCGCGGGCTGCTGGACGCAGGTGCGGACCGCGTGATCGGCATCGACCGCGATCCGCTGGCCCACCAGATGGCTACGACATGGAGCGGTGCGTTCGGCGCACGGCTGGACCTGGTTCAGGACAATTTCGCCAATATGGCTGACCATGTCGACCAGGTGGATGGCGTGGTGCTGGACCTGGGCGTGTCGTCGATGCAGCTGGACCAGGCCGAGCGCGGGTTTTCCTTCATGAAAGATGGCCCCCTGGACATGCGCATGGCGCAGGACGGGCCAAGTGCTGCGGACATCGTCAACCAGGCCGAGGAATCCGAACTGGCCGACATACTGTATATCTACGGTGAAGAACGCGCTTCGCGCCGGATCGCGCGGGCCATCGTCAAGGACCGCGCGGCCCAGCCGATCACGACAACGCTGCGACTGGCCGGGATCGTCGAAGGCTGCCTGCCGCGGGCGAAACCCGGGCAAAGCCACCCGGCCACGCGCAGCTTTCAGGCCCTGCGGATCGCGGTGAACGACGAATATGTCGCACTTTATCAGGGGCTTATGGCTGCGGAACAGGTTTTGAAGCCTGGTGGCAAGCTGGCCGTCGTGACGTTCCACTCGGTCGAGGACCGGATGGTCAAGCGCTTCCTTCAGGCGCGGGCGGGTCAGGGCGGACACGCCAACCGCTATGCCCCGCAACAAGACATCGCCGCGCCCCAGTTCACGTTGTTGTCGCGCAAGGCCATTGGCCCGGATGACGTGGAACTGGCCGAAAACCCGCGCTCCCGGTCTGCCAAGCTGCGCGTCGCGCAGCGCACTGATGCGCCCGCGGGCGAGATTGATCCGAAATCCATTGCCATGCCACAGCTCAAGGGGACACGCTGATGCGCACGCTGCTTTATGGGGTGACATTTCTGACAGTGATCGGACTGGCCTTCTGGGCCTATCGCGAAAACTATCGCACGCAGGATGTGCTGGCCGAGATTGAAACGCTGCAACGCGACATCGGCGCCCGGCGCGAACGGTTGAACGTGCTCAAGGCGGAATGGGCCTATCTGAACCGTCCTGATCGGCTGCGGGACTTGGCGGATCTGAATTTCGACCGCCTGGGCCTGCTGCCGTTTGGGGCGGAACAGTTCGGCCGCATTGACCAGGTGGCCTATCCGCCGCGCGACCGGACCCCGATCACCGCGCCCATCGACGTGACAAGCGCAGGAGCAGACGAATGATCCGCACACCGCTGCGCCCGCTCGCCCGCATCCTGGACGCCCGCCAGAAAGGTGAAAACCCCGACGCGATCGAACGCGAGAACCTGCGCATCCGGCACGAGGAAATGCGCGACAAGGCGCGGGTGCGCGCCGAAAGCCGGCTGTTGATGCTGGGGGTCTTCTTTTTCTGTGCGTTTACCGTGATCGGCGCGCGAATGGGGCACATCGCGGCCTCGGAACCGGAAGAGCCGCGCACTCAGGCCAACACCGCATCCGTTGTGGCGACGCGGGCCGACATCGTCGACCGGCGCGGGCGCATCCTGGCCACCAATATGGAAACGCATTCGCTGTATGCCCATCCGCAGCAGATGATCGAGCCCGAGCGGGCGGCGCAGGCGCTGGCGGGGATCTTTTCCGACCTCGACGAAGACCGGATGATCAAGGATTTCACCGGGACCCGGAAATTCGTCTGGATCAAGCGCAAGATCAGCCCGGAACAAAAGCAGGCGGTGCATGACATCGGCGAACCCGGCCTTCTGTTCGGCCCGCGCGAGATGCGGCTTTACCCCAACGGCAAGCTGGCCGCCCATGTGCTGGGCGGGGCCGGATTCGACAATGAAGACGTGTCAGGGGCCGAGATTCTGGGCGTGGCTGGCATCGAGAAATACCTGGATGCGGACCTGCGTGACCCGGCGCGCGCCGGTGCACCTGTCGAGTTGTCGCTGGATCTGACCATCCAGGCGGCAGTGGAACAGGTGCTGCACGGGGGCATGACCCTGCTGAACGCCAAGGGCGCGGCGGCGGTGCTGATGGATGTGCACACCGGCGAAGTGATCGCCCTGGCATCTTTGCCCGATTTCGACCCCAACGACCGGCCCGCGCCCCCGACCAAGGGCAACCCGTCCGACAGCCCGCTGTTCAACCGGGCGGTGCAGGGCGTCTACGAACTTGGCTCGACCTTCAAGATTTTCGCAGCAGCGCAAGCACTTGACCTGAAACTGGTGAACCCGTCGACGGTGATCGACACCTCGCCGCCGTTCAAGATCGGCGGCTATCCGATCGGGGAATTCAAGGGCCACAATTACGGCAAACTGTCGGTGGAAAAGATCATCGTCAAAAGCTCGAACCGGGGGACGGGCAAGCTGGCCTTGATGATTGGTGCGAAACGTCAGAAGGAATTTCTGGACAGCCTGGGCCTTTTGGCGCCGCTGCCGGTGGAACTGATCGAGGCCGGCAGCGTCCATCCGCAAACGCCGGACCGCTGGGGCGATCTGAGCACCGTGACCATATCCTACGGTCATGGCATCAATTCCTCGCCGCTTCATCTGGCCTCGGCCTATTCGACGATCGCGAACGGCGGGCATATGATCAGGCCCACCCTGCTGAAACAGGCGGGGCCGCGGCTGGGGCCACAGATCATCTCTGAGCAGACCTCGGCACAGGCCCGCGCAATGCTGCGTCTTGTGGTCAGCCACAGGGACGGTACCGCAAGCTTTGGCGATGTGCCGGGCTATGCGGTGGGCGGCAAGACCGGCACCGCCGAAAAGCTCAAGGAAAACGGTGGCGGCTATTACGCGGACCGCAATATCAACACCTTTGCCAGCATGTTCCCGGCCCATGCGCCGAAATACGTTCTGGTGGTGACGCTGGACGAACCGGTCGAAAGCTCTGGTGCGGAGCCGCGTCGCACCGCGGGCTGGACGGCCGTGCCCGTTGCGGCCGAAATCATCCGTCGCGTGGCCCCGTTGCTGGGAATGCGGCCCGACGTTGAACCGGCAGAACTGGCTGGTATAACGCTGGCATCGCAATGACGCCGCCGGCATGTCCCCGGGGCGCATCCGGGGGCAGGGGCAGATGACAGACAAGAACAAAAGCCTGAGCGAGTTGGGCCTGACCGCACGGGCCGGGCGCAACCCCGTCATCACCGGGCTGACGGTGGATTCGCGCGCGGTGGCACCTGGTATGCTGTTCGCTGCCCTGCCGGGCACGCAGGTGCATGGCGCGACATTCATCCCGATGGCGCTGGAATATGGTGCTGCGGCGATTCTGACCGATGCCGACGGCGCCGGGATCGCGGCCGAGGCCCTGGCCGAGTCCGACGCGGCCGTCATCGTCACCCCCGACCCGCGGCAGGTGTTGGCCTATACAGCCGCGCTGTGGTTCGAACGCCAGCCCAAAACAATGGTCGCGGTCACCGGCACCAACGGCAAGACATCGGTGGCCACCTTCGTGCGCCAGATCTGGCAGGCGCTGGGGGAGACCTCTGTCAACGTTGGCACCACCGGGGTTGAAGGCGACTGGCAATACCCGTTGCGTCACACCACGCCCGAACCGATCACCCTGCACAAGGTGTTGTCAGAGGCGGCAGAGGCCGGGGTCACCCACGCGGCGATGGAAGCGTCGAGTCACGGGTTGTCACAGCGGCGGCTGGACGGCGTCACGCTGACCGCTGCGGGCTTTACCAATTTCAGTCAGGACCACCTGGACTATCACGCCAGTTTCGAAGCCTATTTCGACGCCAAGGCCGGGCTTTTTGCCCGGGTCCTGCCCGAGGACGGGGTCGCGGTCATCAACATCACCGATCCGCGTGGCGTGGATATGGCCGCCATTGCCACCGCGCGCGGGCAGAAGGTCATCACCGTGGGCCGGGGCGAGGGCGATCTGGCGCTGGCGGGTCAACGCTATGACAGCACCGGGCAAACCATCCGCCTGACCTGGCAGGGCAGCGTGCGGCAGGAACGGCTGAACCTGATCGGCGGGTTCCAGGCGGAAAACGCGCTGTTGGCCGCGGGACTGGTGATCGCCTGCGGGGCCGAACCGGCGGCGGTGTTCAACGCACTGGGGCAACTCGGCACCGTGAGGGGCCGGATGCAACTGGCCGCAACGCGGGACAACGATGCGGCGGTGTTTGTTGACTACGCTCATACGCCTGACGCGGTGGCGACCGCGATACGGGCGCTGCGCCCGCATGTCATGGGCCGGCTGGTCGCCATTGTCGGCGCCGGTGGGGACCGCGACGCCAGCAAGCGCCCGCTGATGGGGCAGGCGGCGGCGGCGCATGCGGACATGGTGATCGTCACCGACGACAACCCGCGCAGCGAAGATCCGGCGCTGATCCGCGCCGCGGTGATGCAGGGCTGCCCCGATGCCGTGGAAATCGGCGACCGGGCCGAGGCGATCCTGCGCGGGGTCGATGCCCTGCAACCGGGCGACGCGCTGCTGATCTGCGGCAAGGGACATGAAAGCGGGCAGGTGATCGGGGATACGATTTTCCCCTTTGACGATGTTGAACAGGCCAGTATCGCCGTGGCCGCACTGGACGGGAGAGGGCTGTGACGACGCTCTGGACATCTGAGGAGGCCGCCCGGGCGACGGCTGGGCGGAACACCGCCGACTGGTCTGCGTCCGGTGTGTCGATCGACACCCGCACGATCCAGCCCGGGGATCTGTTCGTGGCACTGAAGGCCGCGCGGGACGGGCATGACTTCGTGGCCCAGGCGTTGGAAAAGGGCGCGGCCGCTGCGTTGGTCACCCATGTTCCCGAAGGCGTGGCCGCGGATGCGCCGCTGCTGATCGTGCCGGATGTCCTGCAGGCGCTGGAAGCGATGGGCATTGCCGCCCGCGCCCGACTGTCGCGCCGCGCGCGGGTGGTGGCTGTGACAGGGTCGGTCGGCAAGACCTCGACCAAGGAAATGCTGCGCACCGTGCTGGGCGGGCAGGGCCGCGTCCATGCCGCCGAGGCGAGCTACAACAACCACTGGGGCGTGCCGCTGACGCTGGCGCGGATGCCGCGCGACGTGGATTTCGCGGTGATCGAGATCGGGATGAACCACCCGGGCGAAATCGCGCCGCTGGCACGGATGGCCCGACCGCATGTCGCCATGGTAACGATCGTCGCGCCCGCGCACCTTGCCGCCTTCGAAAGCCTGGACGGGATCGCTCGCGAAAAGGCCAGCATCTTCGAAGGGCTCGAGCCGGGCGGCGTCGCCGTCTACAACGGGGATCTGCCGGTGTCGCATACCCTGAGAGAGATCGGCGCGCGCTTTGCCAAGCGGTTGATATCCTTTGGTGAACAGGCGGTGAACCATCATCGCGTTCACGAGGTGCGGATCGGCGACAGCACCACCGTCGCCCAGGGCCGGGCCTGGCGGTCGCCGGTGCTTTACAAGGTTTCGGTGCCGGGGCGGCACTTTGCCGTGAACGCCATGGGCGTGATTGCCGTGGTCAGCGCGCTGCGCCTGAACCGGGCGGTTGCGGTCAACGATCTTGGCCGTTGGTCGCCTGGCGCCGGCCGGGGCCTGCGCGAGGTCATCACGCTCGATCTGGTCAACACCGAGCAGACGGTCGAACTGATCGACGATGCCTATAACGCCAACCCCGCCAGCCTGGGCGCTTCGCTCGAGGTGCTGGCGGCGGCGGTGCCGGCCGACGGTCTTGGCCGCATCACACATGGTCGCCGCATCGCCTATCTGGGCGACATGAAGGAACTGGGCGAAACCGAAGCCGAGTTGCACCGCGCCGTGGCCAACCACCCGGCTATGGCCCGGATCGACCTGGTGCACTGCGTCGGGCCATTGATGCGGCATCTTTGGCAGGCGCTGCCCGACGACAAGCGCGGCCACTGGACGGAAACTTCGGCGCAGATGGCAGAGCGCATCCGTCACGATCTGGACGCGGGCGACGTGGTTCTGGTCAAGGGGTCCTTGTCCATGGCGCTGGCCCGCGTGGTTGACGCGATCCGCAAAATGGGTCAATCCCGCGCCCGTCACGACTCCGAAGGGACCGATTAATGCTTTTCTGGCTGACCGCGCTTTCTGATGGCGGCGACGTTTTCAACCTCTTCCGCTACATCACCTTCCGTGCGGGCGGTGCGTTCCTGACGGCTTTGATTTTCGGGTTCCTGTTCGGGCGGCCGCTGATCAACGTGCTGCGCAAGCGCCAGGGCAAAGGCCAACCGATCCGCGACGATGGCCCCGAAGGTCATTTCGTCAAGGCGGGCACGCCCACCATGGGCGGGTTGCTGATCATCGGTGCGGTGGTGACCTCGACGCTGCTCTGGGCGCGGCTGGACAACCCCTTCGTCTGGATGGTGCTTTTCGTGACCATGGCCTATGCCGCGATCGGCTTTGCCGACGACTATGCCAAGGTCAAGAAACAGAACACGGCCGGCGTGTCGGGCAAGGTGCGGCTGGTGCTGGGCCTGGTGATCGCCGCGATTGCAGGCTATTGGGCATCGGTTGCGCACCCGGCTGACCTGTCGAACCAGCTGGCCTTGCCGGTGTTCAAGGACACGCTGATCAACCTGTCGTATTTCTTTGTACCATTCGCGGTGATCGTGATCGTGGGATCGGCCAATGCGGTGAACCTGACCGACGGACTGGACGGGCTGGCCATCATGCCGGTGATGATCGCCGCCAGCACGCTGGGCGTGATTGCCTATGCGGTGGGCCGGGTCGACTTTACCGACTATCTTGACGTGCATTACGTGCCGGGCACCGGGGAAATCCTGGTGTTCACCGCCGGGATCGTTGGCGGGGGGCTTGGGTTCCTGTGGTACAACGCGCCGCCCGCCGCGGTGTTCATGGGCGATACCGGATCGCTGGCGCTGGGCGGCGCACTGGGGGCGATTGCCGTCGCCACCAAGCACGAGATCGTGCTGGCCATCGTCGGCGGCCTGTTCGTGGTCGAGGCGCTGTCGGTCATCATCCAGGTGCTGTATTTCAAGCGCACCGGCAAGCGGGTCTTCCTGATGGCGCCGATCCATCACCATTACGAGAAAAAGGGCTGGGCCGAGCCGCAGATCGTGATCCGGTTCTGGATCATCTCGCTCATTCTGGCGATCATCGGCCTCGCGACGCTGAAGGTCCGGTAAGGCATGCGGCAGGGCGGGGTGCACCCGCCCGCGTGGCTCAGCTTTCGCGGCTGCGCTCGGCCTTTTCGGTGATCCCGGACCGGCCCGTGCGGCTGTCGAGAACCGCCATCACATCCGAGAGCGGCACATCGCAGGCCTTGAGCATCACCAGAAGGTGAAACAGCAAGTCGGCGGTTTCATTCGCCAGCTTCTGCCGGTCGCCCCGAGCGGCTTCGATGATCGCCTCGATCGCCTCTTCACCGAATTTCTCGGCGCATTTCGCCGGGCCCTTGGCCAGCAGCTTGGCGGTCCAGCTCTCGTCGGGGTCGGCCTCGGCGCGGCTGGAGACGATACGGTTCAGTTCTTCCAGGGTCATGTCAGCCTCATCGGGATTCCGGCCGCAGCCATATGCGCCTTGGCCTCGGCAATGGTGTGGTCGCCAAAATGGAAGATCGACGCGGCAAGTACCGCGCTGGCATGGCCTTCGGTCACGCCTTCGACAAGGTGGTCCAGAGTGCCAACCCCGCCCGAGGCGATGACAGGCACCGACACCGCATCTGAAATCGCCCGGGTCAGCGGCAGGTTGAACCCCGCCCGCGTGCCGTCGCGGTCCATGCTGGTCAGAAGGATTTCGCCGGCGCCTTTTTCAACCACCGTGCGGGCGAAGTCTACCGCGTCGATGCCCGTGGATTTGCGGCCGCCATGGGTGAAGATCTCCCACCGGCCGGGTTCGACGGTCTTGGCGTCGATGGCGACCACGATGCACTGGCTGCCGAACTGGTCGGCGGCCTCGGCCACCACGTCGGGGTTGGCCACGGCGGCAGAGTTGAAGCTGACCTTGTCGGCGCCTGCCAGCAGCAGCGCCCGGACATCGGCCACGGTGCGCACGCCGCCGCCCACGGTCAACGGGATAAAGCACTGTTCGGCGGTGCGGGTGACCACGTCGAACATGGTGCCGCGGTTTTCATGGGTGGCGTGAATGTCGAGAAAGGTGATCTCGTCCGCGCCGGCAGCGTCATAGGCGCGGGCTGCGTCCACCGGATCGCCGGCGTCGCGCAGATCGACGAAATTGACGCCCTTGACCACGCGGCCATCGGCGACATCAAGACAGGGGATGATGCGGGTTTTCAGCATATCCGCCTTATGACGTGGATTTGGCTGTGGGGGAAGGGGGACAGTGGGGGAAGGGGGAATGCGCCTGCGGCGCATGCGAGAGGCGCTGCCTCTCGCGCTCTCCGGGATATTTTTCGCCAGAAGAAGGCAGCAGCGGTCAAGCTGCCGGACGGTGGCGGGCGCGCCATTCCGTGAGGGCGGCGAGGATCAGCAGGACGGGTGTGCCCAGGGCGAGGCCGGTTTGTGCGAGCAGCAGGCCCGCGCCCTGCACCAGGATATCCAGTGCGGAGGTCGTGGTTTGATGTGCCAGCCACGCATCCGTGGCGATCAGCGCCAGCGTGGTCAGGGCAAGGGCGATCAGCACGCCGCGCGCCCGGGCAGAGCGGGTGAGGGCAGCAAGACCGAGCGACAGGGCGGGGATGAGGAGGAGGTGCAGCATGGGGTCAGCTTGCCGCAGGTGGCACGGTTTGGGCAGTCAGGTATTCCTGACTCAGTTCGCGGTCTGCAAGGCGATTTCCTGCGTGAGTGCACCGCTGTCGGCGTCGAAGATCAGGATGCGGTTGTCCGCTGTCACCACAGCATACCAGCCCGCGCCCCGGGTGAAGGCAGTGGCGGTTGTGCCGGCGGGCAGGGTGATGACCTCTGGCATGGGCACGGCGGGGCCGCTATAGCGGGACCAGATCAAGCCGACGATGATCACGATGCCCGCGATCATCACCACCATCAGCACCGTCACCAGCAGGCGCAGGACCCGCAGGCTGGCGGGCAGTTCGAATTCCGGGTCGGGAGCGTTGTCCATGTCGTCCACCGTGATCTGTGTCACCATCGGCGCCAACCCGCCGTCGCGCCTTGATAAGGCGCTGGCCCGCGATGTGCCAGAGGAAGCAGCGCTGTCACGTACCCGGCTGGCCCGGCTGATCGCCGAAGGCGCCGTTGTGCGCGCGGGCCTGATCCTTGCGGACCCGAAGGCCCGGGTGGCCGAGGGGGACGAGATCGAGATAACCGTGGCGGCAGCGCAGGACTATGATGTGCTGCCCGAGGATATCCCGCTGGACATCGCGTTCGAGGATGATGAGTTGATCGTGGTGAACAAACCTGCGGGCATGGTGGTGCATCCGGCGCCGGGGTCGCCCTCGGGCACATTGGTGAACGCGCTGCTGCATCATTTCGGCGGCACCCTGTCGGGGGTGGGTGGCGAAAAGCGCCCGGGCATCGTGCACCGGATCGACAAGGACACCAGCGGGCTGCTGGTGGTGGCGAAATCCGACCGGGCGCATCACGGGCTGGCAGCGCAGTTCGAAAAGCACAGCGCCGAGCGCGCCTATCTGGCGCTTTGCTATGGTGCACCCGATACCGGCGATCCGCGGCTGCGGGGCATACGGGGTGTGTCGGTCGAGCCGGGGGATGTGATCTGCGTCACATCGGACCTCGCGCGGCACCGGACCGACCGGCAAAAGCAGGCGGTCTATTTCGGCCACGGGCGCCATGCGGTCACGCGCGCCAAGGTGCTGGAGCGATTCGGAACGCCGCCCGCCGTGGCGCTGCTGGAATGCCGGTTGCAGACCGGGCGGACACATCAGATCCGGGTGCATATGGCGCATGCCGGCCATGGGCTGATTGGCGATCCGGTCTATGGTGGGCGGCGCAAGCTGTCTGACAGGGCCTTGCCCGCGGCGGCGATCGCCGCGATTGCGGGTTTTGGGCGGCAGGCCTTGCATGCCGCTGCCCTTGGTTTCGAACATCCCGTGACCGGCGCGTGGCTGGCGTTCGAAGCGGACGTGCCCGACGACATGGCCGGCCTTTTGGTGGCGCTGCGGGCGACGTAAGTTCCGGCCGCGCGGGGTCTCAGGCCTTGCGGGTGAACAGCAGCCAAAGGCAAAGCCAGCTTTCTGCCACCAGCGGCAGAAGATAGGCCGGTTGCAGCACATGCACCAGTTCGGGGGCCAGCAGCCGGGTGAGCCCGCCCGCGACATACACGATCCCCGACAGGCCGATGCCCGCGTTAAGCAAGGTCGGTGCTTGCGTGCCGTGGCACAGAAGCCAGGCCATGATCATGCTGTTGACCCCGAAAAAGATCAGCCCGGTGTCATAGGCGATGGCGTGCTGCCCGGCCAACTGCAGCGCCAAGGCCGGTTCTCCGGCGGTGATCAGCGCCGGCACCGCAGCCAGGAAAATCACACCAACGGTGATCATCGCGGCCTGCATCAGCCGAAACACCAGGGCGGCGCGGGCGGCTGTTTCAGACACCGGACGAAGCAGGGTGAAGAAGGCCAGCGCAAGGCCGATATCGGCCAGGATCATGATGATGTCGGCGCCGAGGCTGGCGCGGAACTGTGCAAGATTGGCGGCTATCGCCGGTGCCGGGGCCGCGGCAGACAGCAGCGGTGCCCGCAGCGCCAGTTCCCCGCCGACACCGGCAAGGATGATGACCAGATAGAATGCTCCGGCAAGGCGCATCAGCTTGCGGGAACTGGTTGGATTGTCGGCGACGGGAAGCGTTTGGGCAGACATGTCTGGTGTCCTTTCAAAGGGGGGCGTTTGTCGTGAATGACGGTGTGAAAGGTGTAATTCATGCAGATCGGTATGGAAATTGCTGAGAAATTGACAAGAATGATGCAATAATGCATAGATTCGTGTCGCCTGACGGTCTGGTTTGTTGTAAACTGCACATGGGCGTGAAGCTGCTGACACAAGGATGGCCTTCACCCCGGTCCTGATTAACTTGTTGTTCACAGATTGCGGCCAGTCAGGCTTGAAACCGATGGGGTCGGTGCCTAGATTGGATGTTAAGACCCTAAACATTGGAGAGAATTGGGATGAGCAACTACGGCAACCTGCCGGCCCCGTCGCCGGAAGCTGGGCTGAGCCGTTACTTGACCGAGATCCGGAAGTTTCCGCTTCTGGAACCGGAAGAGGAATACATGCTGGCCAAGCGCTGGGTCGAAAACGAAGACACCGAGGCCGCCCACAAGATGGTCACCAGCCACCTGCGGCTTGCGGCAAAGATTGCCATGGGCTATCGCGGCTATGGTCTGCCGCAGGCCGAAGTCATTTCCGAAGCCAACGTCGGCCTGATGCAGGCGGTCAAGCGGTTCGACCCGGAAAAGGGTTTTCGCCTTGCGACCTATGCCATGTGGTGGATCCGGGCGAGCATCCAGGAATATATCCTGCGGTCCTGGTCGCTGGTGAAGATGGGCACGACCAGTGCCCAGAAGAAGCTTTTCTTCAACCTGCGCAAGGCAAAATCGCGGATCGGGGCGCTGGAAGATGGCGACCTGCGCCCCGAGCATGTCGAGAAGATCGCCCACGACCTGGGCGTCACCGAGGACGAGGTCATCAGCATGAACCGGCGCCTGTCGGGTGGCGATGCGTCGCTGAACGCGACGATCAGCAGCGACGGTGAAGGCGCGATGCAGTGGCAGGACTGGCTGGAGGACGAAGGCGCCGACCAGGCTGGCGACTATGAGGCACGCGATGAACTGGAAACCCGCCGTGCGCTGCTGGTGGAGGCGATGGAGGTTCTGAACGCGCGTGAAAAGGACATCCTGACCCAGCGGCGGTTGTCGGAGCGGCCGGTCACGCTGGAAGAACTGTCGGCGCAGTACGACGTCAGCCGCGAGCGTATTCGTCAGATCGAGGTGCGGGCGTTCGAGAAGTTGCAGAAAAAGATGCGCGACCTGGCGCGCGACCAGGGTCTGCTGAGCCTGACCTGACCTTTGAACGGGAGTTTCCCTGACCGGACAAGAGGGGGCTCTGCCCCCTCTTGCCCGTCCGGGCAATTCACCCCCGGGATATTTTTCGCCAGAAGAAGCCAGGGGTCTGTCTGTGCCTTTCTGTGTGCGCTAACATGCGTGCAGGATTGGAGGGCGACATGGCAGATCACGTCAGATGGGGCATTCTGGGGGCGGCGAAATTCGCCCGTGAACACATGGGACCGGCGATTCACGCGGCGCGGGGCGGCAGGCTTGCGGCGCTGGCCACGTCCGGTGCGGACAAGGCCGCACCCTTCGTCGATCGGGTGCCCGGGTTGGTGGTCCACGACAGTTACGAGGCGCTGCTGGCCGATCCGGGGATCGATGCGGTCTATGTCCCGCTGCCCAACCACCTGCATGTTGCCTGGACGCGAAAGGCGCTTGAGGCCGGCAAGCATGTCCTGTGCGAAAAGCCCATCGCCATGGCCGCGGAGGAGATCGACACCCTGATCGCGACACGCGACGCAACCGGGTTGCTGGCGGCCGAAGCCTATATGATCGTGCATCACCCGCAGTGGCAGAAAGCCAAGGCGCTGTATGAAAGCGGCGTGATCGGCGATCTTGTGCAGGTGCGCGCGGCGTTTTCCTATGACAATTCTGCCGACCCGGGAAACATCCGCAATTCCGCGGACTCCGGCGGCGGGGCGATACCCGATATCGGCGTCTACATCTTTGGGGGCACGCGTTTCGTGACTGGTCAGGAACCCGAAGAGATCCTGTCGGCGCAGGTGCGGCGCGAAAACGGGGTCGATGTCTGGACCCAGGTCACCGCGACTTTCCCGGGCTTCGCGTATTCCGGGATGGTGTCGATGCGCATGGCGCCGTGGCAAGAGGTCGTGTTTCACGGGACCACCGGCCTGATCCGCCTGACCGCGCCGTTCAACCCGAAGGTGTTTGGCGAGGCGCGGGTCGAACTTCTGGGCACCGACGGGGTGCACCATGAAAGCGTCTGGCGGTTCCCGGGCGACAACCACTACGTCCTGCAGGTCGAGGCGTTCAACAGGTCGGTGCTGATCGGGGCGGCCTATCCCTGTCCGCTGGAGTTTTCGCGCGGGACACAGGCGATGATCGATATGGTCTGGGCAAAGGAAAACGCGCCCGGGTGATCCCGGACGCGTTTCGTGAGGTCAGAGCCCTGGCGGTCAGGCGGCAGAGTTGCTGTTTGCCGTGTTGACCACCTTCGGCCGTGCCGGTCTGGCATTCTGGTCGATGAAATCCAGCACCAGCGGGCGGATGTTGTTGCGCCAGCTCTTGCCGGCGAAAATGCCGTAGTGTCCGGCGCCGGGTTCGACATGGCTGGCCTTCTTGCTGTCGGGCAGGCCGGTGCACAGGTTCAGCGCGGCGATGCACTGGCCCGGCGCGGTGATGTCGTCCTTGTCGCCCTCGACGGTCTTGACCGCGACATTGGTGATCTTTCCGATGTCGACCTTGTGCCCGGCCACCACGAATTCGTTCTTGGCGATTTCGCAATTCTTGAAGATGCGTTCGACCGTCGACAGGTAGAATTCCGCGGTCATGTCCATCACGGCCAGGTATTCGTCATAGAACCGGTTGTGGGCGTCGTGATCTGATGCTTCGCCCCGGGTGACGCGCATGATCTGGTCGGTGAAGGCCTTGGAGTGGCGCTCGGCGTTCATCGACATGAAAGAGGCCAACTGCAACAGGCCGGGATAAACCATGCGGCCCACACCCTTGTACTTGAAACCGACGCGCTGGATCATGGTCTCTTCGAGCTGGCCCATGGTGACGCGGGCGCCAAAATCGGTCACGTCGGTGGCGGCGGCATCGGGATCGATCGGGCCACCGATCAGGGTCAGGGTACGCGGCTGCGCCTCTGGGTCGATTTCCGCCAGATAGGCGGTGGCGGCCAGCGTCAGAGGGGCGGGCTGGCAGACGGCGACGACATTGGTGTCCGGCCCCATGTGGCGCATGAAATCGACCAGGTAGAGCGTGTAGTCCTCGATGTCGAACTTGCCACAGCTGACGGGAATGTCGCGGGCGTTGTGCCAATCGGTGATATAGACTTCGCAATTGACCAGCAGCGATTTCACGGTCGAGCGCAGCAGCGTCGCATAGTGGCCCGACATCGGTGCCACCAGCAGGATCTTGCGAGCCTGTTCTTCGCGCCCGGTGACGTTGAAATGGATCAGGTTGCCGAAGGGTTTTTCAACCACGGTTTCGACGTTGACCAGGTGGTCCTTGCCGTCTTCGCAGGTGAAGGTGCGAATGCCCCAGTCAGGTTTGACGACCATGCGTTCGAAGGTCCGCTCGGTGACTTCGCCCCAGGCGGCCATCCATTGAATTGCCGGGTTCGGCACAAATGCCATCCCCGGATACGAGGCGATGGTCCGGGCTGTCGCGCCCAACCACTGATTCGTATTTCGGGCCGATTCCATCAGGTCGTAGGTCGCCATGTAGCGCATATGCGTCTCCTTGCAGTGTTTTGCCTAATATTTAGGCAATCAGGGCCAAATCGTCGCTTTGCCCCCCGACCATGGCGACGGTATTCTGCACAGCAGCGAAGATACGGGGGAATCGCGCAGATGACAACGACAGACGTTGACGCAGAGCGGGAGCGCATGAAGCTCGAGGAAAATCTGGCCAAGGTCGAGGCTTTGTCACAACGCCTGATCACGGCGATGACGCATCGAAAGGCCCCCAATGTCGCGCTGAACGGGCCAAGCCCCGATCTCTATTCCAAGGCGGCGCAGGCTTATTGGCAAGAGTGGATGAACAACCCCGCCAAGATCATCGAGAATCAGATCGAATTCTGGGGCAAATCCGTCACCCATTTCGTCGAGGCGCAGCAGGCGCTGGCCAAGGGCAAGTTGCAGGCCCCCGCCGATCCGGGGCCGAAGGACAGCCGGTTCAAGAACCCGCTGTGGGACACCCACCCCTATTTCAATTACGTCAAGCAACAGTACCTCATCAATGCCGAGGCGATCCGCGACGCGGTCGAGGGGATCGAAGACCTGGACGACAAGGAAAAGCGTCGGTTGCGGTACTTCGCGCAGCAGATCACCGATATGTTCGCGCCGACGAACTTCCTGGCCACCAACCCCGACGCGCTGCAAAAGGCGGTCGAGACCGAAGGCGAAAGCCTGGTGAAAGGGCTGGAGAACCTGGTTGCCGATCTCGAGGCCAACAACGGCGAACTGGTGGTGCGGCTGGCGGATGAAAGCGCGTTCGAGGTGGGGCGCAACATCGCCACCGCCGAGGGCGAGGTGATCTATCGCAACCGGATGATGGAACTGATCCAGTACAAGCCCACCACCGAAAAGGTGCGCCAGACCCCGGTGATCCTGTTCCCGCCGTGGATCAACAAGTTCTACATCCTCGACCTGAAACCGGAAAACAGCCTGATCCGCTGGATCGTCGACCAGGGCTATACCTTGTTCGTGGTCAGCTGGATCAACCCGGACGAAACCTATCGCGATGTCGGGATGGACGACTACGTTACCGACGGTTTTCTTGCCGCGATCCGAGAGGTCAAGGCCGTCACCGGCGAGGACAAGGTCAACGCGGTGGCCTATTGCATTGCGGGCACCACGCTGCACCTGACGTTGTCGTTGATGAAACAGACCGGCGACAAGTCGGTGAAATCCGCCACCTTCTTCACCGCGCTGACCGATTTCAGCGAGCAGGGCGAATTCACCCCGTTCCTGCAGGACGATTTCATCGACGGAATCGAAGAAGAGGTGAAGGAGGCCGGGGTGCTGCGCTCGTTCATCCTGGGCCGCACGATGAGCTTTCTGCGCTCCAACGACCTAATCTACAGCCCGGCGATCCGCAGCTACATGATGGGGGAAACCCCGCCGGCGTTCGACCTGCTGTACTGGAACGGGGATGGGGCCAACCTGCCGGGCCGGATGACGGTGGAATATCTGCGCGGCCTGTGCCAGCGCAACGAATTCACAACCACCGGGTTCGACATGCTGGGGCACAAGTTGCAGATCCGCGATGTGGACGTGCCGATTTTCGCCATTACGACCGAAACCGATCATATCGCGGCGTGGAAAGACTGCTATCGCGGGTTCCAGATGACAGGCAGCCGGTCCAAGACCTTTGTCCTGGGCCAGTCAGGCCATATCGCCGGGATCGTGAACCCGCCGACCAAGAAGAAATACGGTCACTTCACCAACGAGGACCTGAGCCTGTCCGCCGACGATTGGAAAGCGACCGCCGATTTCCACGAAGGCAGTTGGTGGCCGCGCTGGGAAAGCTGGTTGGCGAAGCGGTCTGGCAAGTGGATTCCGGCGCGCAAGGTGGGTGATTCGGCCCATCCCCCGATTGCACCGGCCCCGGGGACATATGTGCGTATCAAGGCAAGCGTTTGATATATAAGGGGAAATAATATTTATGCTGCGACGCAGCATAAATCTCTTGAAATGCCGCGTCGCAGAATACATATTCTTCGCAGATGCAGAACGCGGGGTGGGCCCGCGCAGCAGATCAAAGGAATTACGAAGATGGCAAAGACCCAAGACGTCACCGCGATGCTGAAAGACATGATGGGCGCTTTCCCCGTCGACACCAAGGCAATGGAAGACGCGTTCAAGACCACCGCGACGCTGAATGAAAAGCTGTCCGGCGTGGCTCTGGAAGCCGCTGAAAAGTCGACCGAACTGTCGGCCAAGTGGGCGATGGACACCCTGACCAAGATTGGTGAGATGTCGAAAGCCAAGGCAGAGCCGGCCGACTACGCAAAAGCCATGACCGATTTCGCTTCGGCCCAGGCAGAAGTGGCGACCGAAAACATGGCAGCTTTCGCCGAGATCGCCAAGAAGGTCCAGATGGACACCGTGGAACTGATGATGGCAGCGGGCAAGGACATGTCGGAAGACGCGACCGCCGCAGTCAAGAAGGCCACCGAAGACATGACCACGGCTGCCAAGAAGGCAACCGCCGCCGCGAAGTAAGCGGTACTTAAAAGTACGGCGCCTTCCTCCTCCCAACTTGGCGCTGTCAAAAAGACCGGGTCCCTCGGGGCCCGGTTTTCTTGTGTCCGGACCTCTGTTGCAGGTCACAAGGCCGCAGGTGCAGCGAATGCTTTCTTTTTGCGCTGCATGCGCATAGGATTTGCTGCAGCGCTGCATTCCGGGGAGGATAAATTGGCAGAGACTGATAAACCGCTGCTGATCAAGCGTTACGCAAGTCGCCGTCTGTACAACACCGAGACCAGTGACTACGTGACCCTTGAAGATATTGCAGGCTTCATCCGCGATGGTCGCGAAGTGACCATTGTTGACTTGAAATCGGGTGACGACCTGACCCGTCAATACCTGTTGCAGATCATTGCAGAGCACGAAAGCCGGGGCGAGAATGTCTTGCCGATCAACGTTCTGACGGATCTCGTGCGCAGCTACACCACGCAGGCCACCTCCAGCGTGCCGCAGTTCCTCGCTGCCAGCTTCGAAATGTTCCGGGACAGCCAGTCAAAGTGGATGGACACGATGAACAGTGCCAACCCGATGGCCAAGCTGCCCGGGTTCGAAGCGATTCAGGCTCAGCAAGAGGCGTTTCTGAAGGCAATGACCGGCGGCATGGCGGCCACGTCAGGCCCCGCGGTCAAGGAAGAGGACGACAAGAGCGACCTCGACGATATCCGCAAACAACTGTCTGCCTTGCAGGACAAGCTGTCGAAGATGAACAAGTGATCTGACCCTGCGGTCGCCGCGTGCCCTGGTCGTAGACCGGGTGCCGACCGGGCAGGGGGATGACGGATCCAGATGCCCAAAACAAAAGGCCCCGAACGTCGGGGCCTTTGTCAGTTCATGGCGTGCGGACGGTCACGTACCGTAGGCGCGAACCGGCTCCATCACGTCACTGGCCGCTTCCAGCAACGCTTCGGCCACTTCGGTGCAGTCCTCGACGGTCAGGCGCGCGGGCAGGCGCGTGTCGCAGGCACGCATCAGCATGGCACGGGTCTGCGGCAGTTCGGGCATTTCCGGCAGGAACTGCCAGTTCCAATAGGCGCGGGCATTGTCGGTGTGCATTCCGAAGACCTGAACCTTGACGCCACGGGCCTCAGCCGCCGCGGCAAAGGCGCGAACCTCGTCATCGCTCATGTCGACAAGATTGAATTGCAGCGAATCTGGTGCCCGGTCTTCCGGCCCCAGTTTCTCGGGCACGGAAATCCACGGGCTTTGGTTGATCAGCGCCGCCACGTGATCATGGTTGCGGCGACCATCGGCCACGCGCTGCGCCACGCGCGGCAGTTGCGGACGGATCACCGCCGCCGACAGGTTCGACATACGCAGGTTGTACAGCGGCAACTTGTTCTGCCAGCGGGCAAAGGCTTGCTCCAGGTCCGGGGCGTTTTCGCCGCGCGGGCCTTTATGTTTTTTCCAGTTATGTTCATAGGCGCCCGACAGGATCACCGCGCGAGCCACCACATCGGCGTCGTTGGTGATCAGGATGCCGCCTTCGCCCGCGTTCACCAGCTTGTAGCTCTGGAAGCTGAAGCAGCCGATCTTGCCGATCGTCCCGATCTTCTGCCCATGCCAGGTGGTGCCCAGCGAATGCGCCGCGTCCTCGATCACCGGGATATTGCGGGCATCACACAGCGCCATGATCGCGTCCATGTCCGAGGTGTGGCCGCGCATGTGGCTGATGATCACCGCCTGAACGCTGTCCAGCTTGGCCGCGAAGTCGGCCATGTCGACGCGATAGTTCTGGCCCACTTCGCACAGAACCGGGACGCAATCCGCATGCACAACAGACGACGGCACCGCGGCAAAGGTGAACCCGGGCAGCAGAACCCGCGCATCGCGCGGCAGCCCCAGCGCCTTCAGCGACAGAAACAGCGCGGCCGAGCAGGATGAAACCGCCAGCGCGTACTTGACCCCCATCAGTTCGGCGAATTCCGCCTCCAGAAGCGATACCGGCGCGTTTTCCGGCGCGGTATAGCGGAACAGATCGCCCGAGGACAGCAGCGCGTCAATCGTGTCGCGGGCCTCGGCCGGGATGGCCTCTGCGTCGTGCATGTTGGGGATCATATTTGGCTTTCCTTAATTCCATCTTTGAAAATACTTAAGCAATCAGCAGGTAACAGCCAAGTGAAATCTGCAGGCGTTTGGCGGATTGCTGCGCATCATCTTGTGGTTTGTGTCCTCAGATCCCCAGCTTGTCGCGCATCGCGAACCAGCTCATCGCCAGCGCCAGCAGCGGGGTACGCAACCCCGGCCCGCCGGGGAAGGGGATCGACGGAATGGCGGCCATGGTGTCGAACCCGTCCGACTGCCCGCGCACCGCTTCGGCCAGCAGCATGCCCGAATGCACCGCCGTACCCACCCCGTGCCCGGAATAGCCCGACGCGGACAGGATATTCGGCCCCACCCGTGCCAGATAGGGCAGGCGTTTGGCAGTGATCGCCAGCGTGCCGCCCCAGGCATGGCTGATCGCCACGTCCGTCAACTGCGGAAAGATTTCCAACATCGGTTTGCGCACCTTGGCAGCGATATCGGCCGGGAACTTGTAGCCATAGCTTTCGCCGCCGCCAAACAACAGCCGCCCGTCATGCGACAGCCGGAAGTAATTGATGACAAATCGCGAATCCGCGACAGCCACGTCTTTGGTCAACACCTCGTTCACCCGCTCGCCCAGCGGTTCGGTCGCGGCGACAAAGTTGTTGATCGGCATCACCCGCGCCGCCACCTTGCGGTTCAGCCCACCCAGATAGCCATTGCCCGCAAGGATCACGTGCTCGGCCATCACCCGGCCCTGGTCGCACCGCACCTGCGCCGGACGGCCCGGGGCGATGTGATGCACATGGGTGCCCTCGTGAATGACGGCGCCCGCCGCCACCGCCGCCTGCGCCAGCCCCTGCGCCAGCCGCAGCGGGTGCAGATGGCCCGCATCCCAATCGACGATCCCGCCCTTGTAATCGGGCGACGGGCAAAGTGCATGACAGGCGTCTGCATCCAGCGGCTCAACGTGGTCATAGCCATAGTGCGTCGACAGGTGTTCGGCATAACGATGCAGGTCCGCCACCTCGTCGGGCCGTGATCCGGTCCAGGCCACGCCGGGACGCAGGTAACAGTCGATCCCATGCACATCCACCAGCCGCTTGACCAGCGCCTTGGCGTCCTCGCCCAGGTCCCACAGCCGGTGCGCGGCATCGCGACCCAGCATCTTTTCCAGCTTTTGCTGGTCGACCCGCTGTCCGCCACCCAGTTGACCGCCATTGCGGCCAGAGGCGCCAAATCCCACGCGATGCGCCTCGACCACGACAACCCGGACGCCCGCCTGCGCCAGATGCAACGCCGCCGACAGACCGGTGTACCCCGCGCCGACAACACAGACATCCGCCCGCACCTCTCCGCGCACCGGATCGAACGCGGGCATCTCCAGCCCGGTCTCGGCATACCAACTGCGCGGATATTCTCCGCGGCGGTCATTGGAAAACAGCAGGTTCAAGGGCGCGTCCTGTTCTTCTTCTGGCGTGAAATATCCTCGGGGGGTGTGGGGGGCAGACAGCCCCCCACCCGGGTCCGCGCGCGTCGCGCGCGGACAAGTTCAGCCTGCGCCGCAGGCGCAGACAACCGGATCAGACGTTCAGCAACAGATGCTCCCGCTCCCAGGGCGAAATCACCTGCAGGAACTCCTCGTATTCCGTCCGCTTGACGATCGAATAGACCCGGGCGAATTCCTCGCCCAGCACCGCGTGCAGCGCGGTGCTGGCGTCGAACACGTCCAGCGCCTGGCCCATCACCCGCGGCAGATCGCCAACGCCGTCATAGGCATCGCCGCGAAATTGCTTCGACGGCCGCAATTCGTTCTTCAGCCCGAGATAGCCGCAAGCCAGCGACGCCGCGATCCCCAGGTAGGGGTTGCAGTCCATTCCGGCCAGCCGGTTTTCCACCCGGCGGGACGACGGGCCGGACAGCGGAATCCGGATCCCCGTGGTGCGGTTGTCGCGGCCCCATTCCAGGTTGATCGGCGCGGCGTGGTCGCGCACGTAGCGGCGATAGCTGTTGACATAGGGTGCCAGCACGGCGACGGCGGCGGGCAGGTGGATCTGCAATCCGCCGATAAAGTTGTAGAACGCGTCGGTTTCGCCGCCTTGCGGTCCGGAAAAGATGTTCCGCCCGGTCTCCAGGTCCATCACCGAATGGTGGATGTGCATGGCGCTGCCGGGTTCCTGCGCGATCGGCTTGGCCATGAAGGTGGCAAAACAGTTGTGCCGCAGCGCCGCCTCGCGGATCAGGCGTTTGAAATAGAACACCTCGTCCGCCAGCTTTACCGGGTCACCATGCAGCAGGTTGATTTCCAGCTGACCGGCCCCGCCTTCCTGGGTGATGCCGTCGATCTCGAACCCCTGTGCCTCGGCAAAGTCATAGATGTCGTCGATCACCGGGCCGAATTCGTCCACGGCGGTCATCGAATAGGCCTGTCGCGCGGCGGCCGGACGGCCTGACCGGCCCATCATCGGCTCGATTTCCTTGGCCGGGTCCAGGTTGCGCGCGACCAGGAAAAACTCCATCTCCGGTGCCACGACCGGTTCCCAGCCTTCCTTGCGGTACATCTCGACGACCCGTTTCAGAACGTTGCGCGGCGCGCAGGGAATGGGCAGGCCCTTGCGGTCGTACGCGTCGTGGATCACCTGCAACGTCCAGTCGCCCGTCCAGGGCGCGGCGGTGGCGGTGGTCAGGTCCGGGCGCAGGATCATGTCGCGCTCGATAAACCCTTCGTCCTCGTCGGCGGCTTCGCCCCAGTCGCCGGTGATGGTTTGGTAGAAGATCGAGTCCGGCAGATGGAAATATTCCTGCCGGATGAACTTCGATGCCGGCACCGCCTTGCCCCGGGCGATCCCGGGCAGGTCGGCGATCACGCATTCCACCTCGTCCAGGCGGCGGCCTTCCAGATAGGCTTGCGCCGCTTCGGGCAGTTGAGTCATCCAGTCGCTCATGAAATGCGCCTTTCGGTAAAGAAGCGGGCGAACTGATCGGCCAGCACGCGGGAATCCAGCGGGGTGCCAAGCGCATCGCGCGCCGCCTGCAACCTGTCGTCGGGCACCACGCCCTTGCCGCGCAGATCGATCAGACTTGAAATGAATTCGTCGCCGAACTCCGGATGCGGCTGCACCGTGTAGGCATGGCCGGGGTAAAGCAGCGCGGCATAGCGGCAGAAATCGTTGCTGGCCACGACCTCGGCGCCCTCGGGCGGGGTGATGACCTGATCCTGATGCCAGGCGTTGACCACTTTTTCCCCGTCGGGAAAGGCATAGCTTTGCGGCCCGACAGCCCAGCCGCCGGGGAATTTCTCGACCCGCCCGCCCAGGGCCTTGGCGATGATCTGATGGCCGAAACAGACCCCGACAAGGGGCCGGCCCGAGGCATAGATGTCGCGGATCAGCTGTTCCAGTGGCGGCAACCAGTCGTGGTCTTCATAGACCCCGTGTTTGGACCCGGTGATGAGCCAGCCGTCAGCTTCGTGCGGGCCTTCGGGGAACACCCCGTCGACCACGCGCCAGGCCTGAAAGTCAAATCCGTTGCCGTCCAGAAGGCGGGCAAACATTTCAGGGTATTCGCCACTGCTGGCCACAAGGCTTTCCGGGGCCAGCCCGGTTTGCAATATTCCGATTTTCATGAAGCACCGGAGGTTTGAAGGATACGTGAAAGGTAATGGTCCGCCGCGCGCGCGGCAAGATCAGACCGTGTCGAGGTAGATTTCAACCTGCTCCACCGGGTCAAGTTCCGCCATGTACAGCACCTCCTGCCGCTTCGTCAGCACAAGGTTGCGGATCATCTCGGCCGGGAAGATGCGCGGGATCACCTCTGAGCATTCAAAGGCGTCGATCGCCTCGGCCCAGGTGGTGGGGATGCGCGGCAGGTCCAGCGCATAGGCATTGCCGGTGATTGGGGCTGGGGGGTCGATCCCGTCCTCGATCCCGTTCAGCGCCGCGCCTAGGATGGCCGCGAGCATCAGATAGGGGTTCACATCGCCCCCCGCGACCCGGTGTTCGATCCGCCGCGCCTTGTGGCTGCCGCTGGGAATGCGGATCGCCGCGGTCCGGTTTTCATAGGCCCAGCAGATGCCCGACGGCGCATGCGCGCCCGGCACGATCCGGTCAAAGGAATTCTGGTGCGGGGCAAAGATCAGCGCGCTGTCATGCATCGCATTCAGGCAACCCGCCACGGCATGGCGCAGTGCATCGGTGCCCTTCGGGCCACCGTCATCGAAAATGTTGTTTCCCTCGTGGTCGAGGATCGAAAAATGGGTGTGCAGCCCGTTGCCGGCGTAGTCTTCGTAAGGTTTCGCCATGAAGGACGCGGCAAAGCCGTGCCGCCGCGCCAGCCCCTTGACCAGCATCTTGAACATCCACGCATCGTCGGCGGCGCGCAGCGCGTCGTCCTGGTGCATAAGATTGATCTCGAACTGTCCCAGTCCGGCTTCGGAAATCGCGGTGTCGGCGGGAATGTCCATCAATTCGCAGGCGTCATAGAGATCGGTAAAGAACGTGTCGAACGCATCCAGCGCCCGGATCGACATGGTTTCCGCCGCCTTGCGCCGTTTGCCGGACCGCGGGCTGACCGGCACTTCGAGGTTGCGCCCGGAATCGTCGATCAGGAAGAATTCCAGCTCCACCGCGACCACCGGCGTCATGCCGTGCGACTTGAAACGGTCCAGAACCGCGCGCAGCGCGTGGCGCGGGTCTCCGGCATAGGGGCGGCCATCCTCCCGGAACATCCAGATCGGCAGCAGCGCGGTCGGCGCCTCCAGCCAGGGCATGGGCACGAAACCGCGGTCGGTGGGTTTGAGCACACCGTCGCGATCGCCGGTTTCGAACACCAGCGGGCTGTCGTCGATATCCTCGCCCCAGATATCAAGGTTCAGCACCGACAGCGGAAAGCGGGTGCCGTCCTCGACCACCTTGTCGGCGAAACGGGACGGCACGCGCTTGCCGCGCGGCTGGCCGTTCAGGTCACAGGCAGCGGCACGAATGGTACGGATCTGCGGATTCTTGCGCAGGTAGTTGCGGATTTGATTGCTGGACATGGATGTCTCTTGAATTTGATCAAATACAGGGTAGCGGGGCGTACCTCCGAAATGCAAGCCGAAAGCTGCTTCGAACAGGCACTTGATCTTCCCCTGTGACAGGCAGAAGGCTGTGGTCATGAAACCCAAGCTGCTGACCACCCTTCAGACCTATAGCCTGGCGCTCTTCCTGGCCGATCTCGGTGCCGGGGTGACCGTGGCCATGGTGGCGCTGCCGCTGAGCATGGCCATCGCGATTGCCTCTGGCGCGACGCCCGGCGTCGGGTTGATCACGGCGGTGGTGGGCGGGGTGCTGATTTCTGCGCTGGGCGGCAGCCGGGTCCAGATCGGCGGGCCGACCGGCGCCTTCATCGTCGTGGTGGCCGGCGTCATCGCCGCGCACGGGTTCGACGGGCTGGTGCTGGCCACGCTGATGGCCGGGGCGATCCTGCTGCTGGCCGGCCTGTTGCGGGCAGGCAGCCTGATCCGCTACGTGCCAGAGCCGGTCATCAACGGGTTTACCATCGGCATCGCGGTGATCATCGCCACCAGCCAGGTCAAGGACGCGCTGGGCCTGCAACTCGACAGCGTCCCGGCGGATTTCCTGGAAAAACTGCCTGCGCTCTGGGCCGTGCGCAACACCCTCGATCCCGCGGCGCTGACCGTGGCGGTGGCCACCATGGCGGCCATCGTTCTTTTGCGCCGCGCCTTTCCGCGCTTTCCGGGTTTGATCGTCGCGGTGGCCCTTGGCTCGGTGCTGGGCCATGCGCTTGGCGGGGTTGAAACCATCGGCGACAGGTTCGGTGACCTGCCGGACCACCTGCCGGTGCCGCACCTGCCGCAGATCACACTGGACCGGTTGACCGAGCTGCTGCCCTCGGCGCTGGTGATCGCCTTCCTTGCGGGGATCGAGTCGCTCCTGTCTGCGATGGTGGCGGACCGGATGATCGGCGGTGCGCACCGCCCGAATGCCGAAATCATCGCTCAGGGCGCGGCCAATATCGGGTCCGCCCTGATGGGCGGCTTGCCGGCGACGGGCGCCATCGCCCGCACCGCGACCAACGTTCGCGCCGGGGGCAAGACGCCGGTTGCCGGGATCGTGCATGCGCTGGCGATCTTGATGGCGATGATGCTGGCCGCGCCGCTGGCCGCGCATCTTGCCATGCCCACGCTGGCCGGCCTGCTGATCCTGACCGCCTGGAACATGTCCGAACCGGGGCGATGGGCCAGCTACCTGCAAGACCGTCGCGCGGATCAGGTGCTGCTGGGGCTGACCCTTGTGCTGACCGTGATGACCGATCTGACCGTGGCGATCGGCGTGGGCGTGGCGCTTGGCCTGGCTCTGCGCCTGCGTCGCCGGTCGGTCGACCCTGCCGACTGGACCCCGCCCGAGCGCTAGCGCTCAGCGCAGAATGGTTGGCCGCACCTTCAGTTTGACCCGCACCGACTGCGGCAGGTGGCGGTTCAGGTGACGGTTGATCAGCCCGAAAATTGTGATGATGATCAATGTCAGCAGGATGAAGTACCCCGCCAGGATGGGATACGGGATAAACGGGTTGAACGTCTTGTCCGCGAAATAGCTGGCGTAATACAGCGCGTCGCCCTTCTGTTTCCACGCCGGAAATCCCGAGAAATAGACCAGCGTCGTGGCGTGGAACAGAAAGATCGCCTCGTTGGTATAGGCGGGCCACGCCAGCCGCAGCATGGTGGGCCAGGTGATCTTGCGGAATTTCTTCCAGCCTGAAAAGCCATAGGCGTCGGCAGCTTCCAGATCGCCCTTCGGGATCGACAAAAGCGCGCCATAGAAGATCTCGCCCGAATAGGCGGCGGTGTTCAGAAACAGCACGATCAGGGCCCCCAGCCACGCCGCGGTCAGCGGGTCGAAGATCGGGGACACCGATTTCAGGCTGAGGAACAGGAAATAGGCAAAGAAGATCTGGATGAACAGTGGTGAGCCGCGGAACACGAAGATGAACCAGTCGCTGGCCTTGCGCAGCGGCCAGATCGAGGATGTCTTGCCAAGGGCCACGGCGGTGGCCAGGAAGAACCCGGAAATCAGGCTGAACACACCGAAATAGATGTTCCAGATCAGGCCCGATCCGATCAGCGTTACCTGTGTGCAGATCGAGAAATCGGACTTCGGCAGCAACCGTTCGCCGATTCCAATCGACCTGAGCCCGTAATCGGCAATGATGTCCCAGCAACTCATCGTGCCGCCCCCGCCCGCAAAAGCGAAGCCCTGCACATCATCTTGCCCGAAATATCCCGGGGGGAGGCGCAAGGCGCCTGGGGGCGGAGCCCCCTCTGATACGTACCCACCGTCATGCCAGTTTCCTCTGCGCTTCGCCACCAGCGGTGGCTTGCCCGTGGGTCAGGCGGCGCATCAGCCGATCAAGAAAGACCTCGGAAACCTTGGTAAAGGCCAGATAGAACACCAGCAACGCCAGGAAATACCACATCCGCCAGTCGCCATGCGGATAATCGGTGAACCGCGCGGTCTTCGAGCCACCCAGTTCGCGTGCCCAGTAAACGATATCCTCGACCCCAAGCAGGAACAGCAGCGGCGTCGCCTTGATCAGCACCATCCACAGGTTCGACAGGCCGGTCAGGGCATAGACCCACATCTGCGGCACAAGGATGCGCCAGAAGATCTGGCGATGGGTCATGCCATAGGACTCGGCGGTTTCGAGCTGCGCGTGCGGAACCGCCCGCATCGCACCATACAGCACATTGGCCGCAAAGGCGCCGAAGACGATGGCAAAGGTCAGGACGGCAAGGAAGAACCCATAGGTTTCGTGGACCCATTGCGGCGCGTTGCCCAGCGGCATCTTGGCAATGTCGCAGACCACGAAATCGTTGCCCTGCCGGATCGGCATGTCCCAATCGGGGCATTTCACCTTGTGACGCAGGTATTCGATCCCCTGGTCCAGCGCGATGACGAAAAACAGGAAAAACGCGATGTCGGGCACGCCGCGCACCACCGCGATATAGGCCTTGCCGAACCAGCGCAGCGGGGCAAGGCGCGACCGCGCGGCAGAGGCCCCGCCAAAGCCGAACAGCAACGCCGCGGGTGCCGTGATCGCCAGCAACAGCAACACCGTGCCCAGCGACCAGTAGATCGACATGTGTTTGCCGGTCGTCAGGTAGCACGACAGCCACGTCAGGCCCTCAAGCGTGCTCGGATCTGCGCAATAGTCGAAAATGGGGGGCCTCGGCGGTCAGGTCGGATTTGAGTATTTTTTGGAAAGATGAAAGGAAGGGGCCTGTGTTCTGGCCCCTTCCGCAGCGCGATCAGAAGGTCGCGCCGATTTCCCATTTCTCGATCAGGGCGTTCAGGCTGCCATCGTCCTTCATCGACTGGATGGCGGCGTTGAACTTGTCCTTCAGTTCGGTGTCGGATTCGCGCACGCCCATACCGACGCCTCCGCCGATCAGTTCTTCCTGCTCCAGAAGGACGAGGTCGTCGTTTTCGTCGGCGATGGGCGTCAGGTAGGACTTGTCGGCCAGCACCGCGTCGGCTTCGCCGTTGCGGACGGCGGCGACGGTTTCGTCAGGGGTTGCGAATTCCACCAGCGTGGCGGCGCTTTCGGCCACGAAACCGGCCTGGATGGTGTTGGTCTGCGCTGCGATCACGCCACCTTTCAGGTCAACATCGGCCCCGGCCAGCGCCAGGTAGGCCGACGGATCCGGCTGGGTGTAGTTCTGGGTGAAGTCGATGACCTCGTCACGCTCTGCGGTGATCGACATGCCGGCGATGATGGTGTCGTAGTTGCCGGACACCAGGTTGGGGATGATCGAATCCCATTCATTGGTGACCCATTCACAGGTGAGTTCGGCGCGCTTGCACAGCTCATCGCCCAGTTCGCGCTCGAAGCCGTCGACTTCGCCGGCATCGTTGATGAAGTTGTACGGAGGGTAGGCGCCCTCGGTACCCATGCGGACAACGTCCTGCGCCAGTGCCATGCCCGTGGTCAGGGCCAGGGCGGCGGTTCCCAGAAGGATCTTTTTCATGTTTTTGCTCCCGTTGGTTGTTGAGTGTTGGTCAGGCGGCCATGGTCGAGGACAAGAAGCCCTGCAGCCGTTCCGATTTCGGGGCGCCGAACAGTTGTTCAGGCGCGCCTTCCTCTTCGATCAGGCCCTGGTGCAGGAACACCACGTGATCGCTGACATCATGGGCCATCTTCATATCGTGGGTCACGATCAGCATGGTCCGGCCTTCGTCGGCCAGGCCCTTGATCACGCGCACCACCTCTTGCTCCAGTTCCGGGTCCAGCGCGCTGGTTGGTTCGTCGAACAGCAGCGCCTCGGGTTCCATGCAAAGTGCGCGGGCAATCGCGGCGCGCTGTTGCTGTCCGCCGGAGAGTTGCGCGGGCCAGGCATCGGCCTTGTCGCCGATCCCGACCTTGTCGAGGTACTTGCGCGCGGCGGCCTCGGCCTCTTCGCGGTCGCGGCCAAGCACGGTCACCGGCGCTTCCATCACATTCTGAAGGATTGTCAGGTGGGACCAAAGGTTGAACTGCTGGAACACCATCGACAGGTTGGTGCGGATGCGCAGGACCTGTTTTGGATCGGCGGGGCGGCGCTGCAGGCCTTCGCCTTTCCAGTGGACCGGTTCCCCCTTGAAGGTGATATCGCCCTGCTGGCTGTCTTCCAGCAGGTTGGCGCAGCGCAGCAGCGTCGATTTGCCCGACCCCGAAGACCCGATCAGCGACACCACGTCGCCGCGATGGGCGGTGATGTCAACGCCTTTCAGCACCTCAAGCGCGCCATAACGCTTGTGCAGATTGCGGATCGCGATGACGGGTATGTCTTCTGACAAGGCTAGCCTCTTCGGACGGTTGAGCGGACTGGCGTTAGCTGAGGCGAAATTTCCGCCCATTGCAATGTCCAAAACGGCAGAATGCCCCGCTTTCCGATCAGATTGACGGTGGGTCAGGTCAAATCGGTGGCGAATTTCGGCGTCGGGACCGCAAGGAAGGCCTGTGGCGGCACCAGCGTGATGCCGCGCAGGCCCAGCAACGCGCGTGTTGCGTCGGGCAGGCGATCGACCGCCGCGACCATGGCGGCGCGCAAGGGCGCGGCATCCTGGGTCGGGCCGGTGATATAGGGCATCGCCGGGGTCGGCGCGGTCCGCTCGATCTCACGCAGCGCGCCGGCCCAAGGGTCAAAGGCCTGGATCATCCGCCAGGTGTTGCCGTCGATCGCGGCCAGGTCGGCGGCTCCCTCTGCCACCATCCGCGCAGATGCGGCGTGTCCGCCGCTTTGCGTGGCGATATTGGGCACGATCGCGCACGCTGCGAAATGGGACATGATCGCGGCAAAGCCCGACTGGCTGTGATCCTGGTTGATGACCACGCGCGCGGCGGCCAGGTCATCCAGGGATCGTCGATCATCGGCGCGCGCCACCAGCACGCTGTTGTAATACCCCGGCGGACAATCCGGCAGGCCGAAGTCAGGGCTGGCGATCAGCGACACCTTGCCCTGCAGACGGGTGCGATAGGGCAGGCCGCAGGTCTGGCTCAGCAGCAAGTCGGGGTGTTCCCAGGCCTCCCACGGATCAAGCGCGCGGTTCAGGCGCTCTGGCCCGTACCCCAGGGCCTCGCGGATCAGCCCCCAGAATACGTCGTTGGCGGCCGCGGTCTCGGGGCGGTCGTACATCGGCAGGCTGACGATCATCTCGGCTCGATCCGCTGACGCGCCAGCGCGCTGTCGCGATCGTTGATCCCCAGCAGTTTCGACACCAGCCGCAACAACTGGTCTTCTTCGGCCTCGCGCACGCCGTCGGCCAGCACCACTTGCCACAGCGCTTCGATCACTCCGATCCGGTCGTCATAGGGCACGGCCGCCTTGATCGCTTCGGTGAACTGGAACGTGTCGGGCGCCTCCGCCTCCAATGCCTCTGCCGCGCTGCGCAGTTTTGCGGCCTCGAAGGGCGACAGGCCATAGCGCGCGGCGCAAATCTGGTCGATCCGCACGCGTTCTTCATCGTCGAAACGGCCATCCGCGCGGGCAACGCGCACCAGAAGCGCGGTCAGTGCCAGCCGCGCATCGGCATCGGGCAAGGGTGCGGGCTCCGGCTGCATCAGCCGTTTGAGAAAATCAGCGAACATGCCCAAGACCTATTCCGCGCCGCGCGCCGCGCCAAGCCCCAATCCTGCTTTCATTTTTCTCCAAATACTCACTGGTGCGCCCTTGCCGCGCGTGCGCCGGGCGCCAGTTACGCGGCGGCCGGGCCTCACGGGATAGAGGCCGCCGCGCGGGCCTGTTCGGAATGGTCGCGCTCGATCCCCATCTGGTTCTCGATCAGGTCCATCAGCGCCGCTTCGCGGTCATCTGTCACGCCGTCGGCCAACACCACCTGCCACAGCGCCTCGACCTTTTCCAGGCGGTGTTCATAGGCGACCGTGTTGCGGATCACCGTGGCCAGGTCCTCGTCCCCATTCAGCGCGAAGGCCAGCTTTTCGCAGTCTGCCCGCATCTTCGCCGCGTCCAGCGGTTTCAGCCCATAGGCCTTGGCCAGGATGCGGTCGATCTGCTCGACCTCTTCGAACAGATACGCCTTGTCGGCCATGGCGACCCGCACCAGCAAGGTTCCCAGGGCGTGGCGCGCGTCCATTTCCGGCAGCGGCTTGGGGTTTCGGGGCGGCGATTGGAAATGCCGCAGCAATCGTTCGAACATGGGGTTTCCTCGTTACCTGTATGCAGCCCTGCAGTCAGATTAACGATTGCATGGCGCAACGCCATGGAAAAAACGTCACCCCAGCGGCGGGTCGGTCAGGGTCAGAATATCGTCCAGAACGATGCCCCCGGGGTCGTTGGTTTCCACCGTGACCGCGGCGACCGGCGCTAGGAAATACCACGCCAGGGCGATCACCCCGGGGTGTGGGGTCAGGTCCAGCACGTCCAGCACCGCGCCGCGGCGGTCATAGAAGGTAAAGACCACGTGCCCCGGGGGCGGCCGGATGCCCAGCGGGTCGGCATATTCCGCGTGCAGCCGCAGACCCAGCGCCAGTTCGTCGACATCGAACAGCAGCGCGGTCGCGCCCTCGCCGCGCCCGCTGCGCGCGGCGATTCCATCCGGCCCCACCGGGAACAGCGCATTCGACCCCAGCCCGCGATGCAGCGCCACCGCCATCGGCTGTTTCGGCGCGCCCGCGCGGATGCGCAGGGGGGGCTCCGGCGTGCCGGTCAGCTTGTCGAAACGCCCGCCATCGACCTCGGCCACGGCAACGCCTTGCCCGGCCAGCCGCTCGCCGATCCACAGCCCGGGAAAGCGCAGCGGCGCGTCCAGCTCATAGCCCGGCTCGACCTTGGGCGGCAGGGTTTCGAACCCGGCGACGCGATGCGGCAGCGCCAGCAGTTGCTTGTAGGGCACGGGATACAGAAGGTCGCCGGCCCACGCGGGCCAGGGCAGCAGCAGAAACAGGATCAGACGCTTCAGCATGCGGCGATCCTATCGCAAAGATGCGCTTTGGCTACGCCTTTTTGAACAGCTGCGTCAAACGCGCCGCTTCCGCGTCCAGCCCGAACGGCGGGTTCACCACGAACATGCCGGACCCCACCATCCGGTGCCCGTCGCGGGCGGGGGGAAAGCGGACCTCGTGGCGCAGCGCCTCGGGGTGGGCCTCCACCAGCGCCTGCAACATGGCGTCATGCGCCGGGTCGGTCAGGACCGGGTACCACAGGGCGATGATGCCCACGTTCCACTTGCGGTGCAGCGCCGCAATTGCCCGGGGCAGCGCGTCGTATTCCTTGCGGATCTCGTAGCTCGGGTCGATCAGCAGCAGCCCGCGCCGGGGCGTCGGCGGGCAAAGGCTTTGCGCCATGGCAAGGCCGTCCTGCTTGTATACAGTGGCCTTCGCCCCCCGGCTGTCTGTATGCAGCGCTGTATGCAGCGCGGCATGTTCCTGCGGGTGCAGTTCCGCCAGATGCATCGAATCCCCCGGCCGCAGCAGCGCCTTGGCCAGCAGCGGCGACCCCGGGTAAGACCGCGCGCCATGCGCCCGCCGCACCCGTGCCAGCGCGCGGCGGTACGGGTGGCCGGGATCGAACCAGGCTTCGGCCCGCGCGATGCCCTGCGCCGCCTCTCCGGTCTTGATCGCCTCTGCCGCGCCCAGGTCGTACAACCCCCGCCCGGCGTGGGTTTCGATATAGGACATGGGTTTGTCCTTGCCCGTCAGATAATCCAGCATCCACGCCAGCAGCGCGTGTTTCTGAACGTCCGCAAGGTTTCCGGCGTGATAGATGTGCTGATAGGACAACATGGCACGTCGCGTAACGCTCCGTCACGTCCCGCGCAAGGGCGCTTGACGCAGGTGCGGCCTTGGGACTAGGATTTGAACAGTCGTTCAATAAATCTGGAGGAGGGCCCGATGTTCAACGCGACCATGCAGTTCGACCTGGGCGAAGATGTCAACGCGCTGCGCGACATGGTGCACCGCTGGGCGCAGGAACGGATCAAGCCGATCGCGGCTGACGTTGACCGCAACAATGCCTTCCCGAACGAGCTGTGGAAGGAAATGGGCGATCTGGGCCTGCTGGGCATCACCACACCGGAACAATACGGCGGCGCGGCCATGTCCTATCTGGCGCATGTCATCGCGGTCGAGGAAATCGCCCGCGCCAGTGCTTCGGTCAGCCTGTCCTACGGCGCGCATTCCAACCTGTGTGTCAACCAGATCAAGCTGAACGGCACCGAAGAGCAAAAGATGAAATACCTGCCCGGGCTGATCGCGGGCACCAGCATTGGTGCGCTGGCGATGTCCGAACCCTCGGCCGGCTCCGACGTGGTGTCGATGAAGCTGCGCGCCGAAAAGCGCAACGGCTACTATGTGCTGAACGGCAACAAGTACTGGATCACCAATGGCCCCGACGCCGATACGCTGGTCGTCTATGCCAAGACCGATCCGGACGCGGGCAGCCGGGGCATCACCGCCTTCATTGTCGAAAAGACCATGAAGGGGTTCAGCACCTCGCCGCATTTCGACAAGATGGGGATGCGCGGATCGAACACCGCCGAACTGATCTTCGACAATGTCGAAGTGCCGTTCGAAAACATCCTGGGCGAAGAGGGGCGCGGCGTGCGCGTGCTGATGTCGGGGCTGGATTACGAACGCGTCGTGTTGGCGGGCATCGGCACCGGCATCATGGCGGGCTGCTTGGACGAGGTCATGCCCTATGTCGCCACCCGCGAACAGTTCGGCCAGCCGATCGGCAACTTCCAGCTGATGCAGGGCAAGATTGCCGACATGTATACCAAGATGAATTCAGCCCGCGCCTATGTCTACGAGGTCGCCAAGGCCTGCGACCGGGGTCAGGTGACCCGTCAGGACGCCGCGGCCTGTTGCCTTTACGCTAGCGAAGAGGCGATGGTGGTCGCGCACCAGGCGGTGCAGGCGCTGGGCGGGGCAGGCTTCTTGTCCGACAGCCCGGTCAGCCGCATGTTCCGCGACGCCAAGCTGATGGAAATCGGTGCCGGGACCAGCGAAATCCGCCGGATGCTGGTGGGTCGCGAACTGATGGCGGCGATGCAATGACCGGATCGGCCCGACCCGAACGGGCCTGATCCATGACGGAGAAGACCCGTGCCACGCTGGATCTGGTTCGCGCCGCTGTCCCTTATTGTCCTGATCGGGGCGGCGCAGGGATTCCGGCTGGGCTGGATCGCGGCGCATCTGACGGAATCCGACGCCATCGCCGCCTATGCCGATCGCTATGTGCGGGCGGCAGGGCCGGGCGCCGCTCCGGACGATTGCGTGGCGCATCCCGGCGCCTCGGTCTGGCTGGTGATCACCTGCCGCAACGGCGAACGGGTCTGGGAATACCGTGTGAACCGGTTCGGCGGATTGGTGGGCGGCCATGCCCCCGACCCGCACGAGCCACGGGCACAGGCAAAAGGGAGGCAGGCTGATGCTGTCCAAGTCCAACAGCTATGACACGCTGCGCAAGCGGTTCGACTGGGATCTGCCGTCGACCCTGAACATGGCGCACCAGGTCTGCGATGGCTGGGCCGCGACCGACCCCGACCGGATCGCGATGCTCGAAGTCGCGCCGGACCGGGTGCGGCGGATCACCTTCGGAGACCTGTGGTATCGCTCGCGGCAGGTGGAAACCGCGCTGATCGAACGCGGCATCCTGCGCGGCCACCGGGTGGGGGTGCTGTTGTCGCAATCGCCGCTGTGCGCCGCCGCCCATATCGCGATCTGGCGGTTGGGGGCGATTTCGGTGCCGCTGTTCAAACTGTTCCGCGAAGACGCGCTGCGGTCGCGGATCGACGATGCCGGGCTGGGCGTCGTGGTCACCGATCTGGAAGGCGTGGCGCTGCTGGCGGGCATGGGGGTGGCAACGATCACCCGCTCGGACCTTGCGACCGCTGCGGGGACCAAGGCGGGCGTCGACACCGGGCCAGAGGACCCGGCGGTTCTGATCTATACCAGCGGCACCACCGGCAAGCCCAAGGGCGCGCTGCACGGCCATCGCATCCTGACCGGCCACCTGCCGGGGGTCGAGATGAGCCACGATTTTCTTGGCCAGCCGGGGGATGTGATCTGGACCCCTGCCGACTGGGCCTGGATCGGCGGCTTGTTCGACGTGCTGATGCCGGGGCTGGCGCTGGGGGTGCCCGTGGTGGCCAGCCGGATGCCCAAGTTCAGCATCGAGGAATGCCAGAGGATCTGCGCTGAAGCCTCTGTTAGAAATGTGTTTTTCCCGCCCACCGCGCTGCGGATGCTGAAGGCGGCGAACGCCTCGATTCCCGGTCTGCGGTCCGTGGCCAGTGGTGGCGAACCGCTGGGCGCGGAAATGCTGGCCTGGGGGCAAGAGGCGTTCGGATTGAAGATCAACGAATTCTACGGCCAGACCGAATGCAACATGGTCGCCTCGTCCTGCAGCACGCTGTTTGCGCCCAAACCGGGCTGTATCGGCAAGGCGGTGCCGGGCCATGACGTCGCGGTGATCGGCCCTGATGGCCGCCCCTGCGACGGCGAGGGCGATGTGGCGATCCGGCGCGGGTCGGCGTCGATGATGCTGGAATACTGGCGAAATCCCAGGGCGACGCAGGAAAAGTTCCGGGGCAACTGGCTGTTGACCGGGGACCGTGGCGTGATCGAGGACGGCTATATCCGCTTCCTGGGGCGCGAGGACGACGTGATCACCAGCGCCGGTTACCGCATCGGCCCGGCAGAGATCGAGGATTGCCTGCTGACCCATCCCGCCGTTGCAACCGTGGGGGTGGTTGGCAAACCCGACCCCCTTCGCACCGAAATCGTCAAGGCTTACGTGGTCTTGAAGGACGGTTTTGACAGCTCGGACGACCTCGCGGCAGAGCTTCAGACCTGGGTCAAGGAACGGCTTGCAGGCCATTCTTATCCAAGGGAAATCAGCTTTCTCGATGCGCTGCCGATGACGGTGACCGGCAAGGTCATCCGCAAGGCGCTCAAGGCCCGCGCGGCGGACGAAACACAACAGGGTCAAGGTTGACATGAAACTGCACTCCCAAGCGATCCCGACCTCGGAAACCTTCCGCGCCAACCGCGCGGCACATCTCGAGGCGATGAAACCGGTGCAAGAGGCGGCGCTGGCCGCCGCTGCGGGGGGCGGGCAAAAGGCGCGCGACCGGCATCTGGGCCGGGGCAAGATGCTGCCGCGCGAGCGGGTGGCGAATTTGCTCGATCCCGGCGCGCCCTTCCTGGAAATCGGGGCAACGGCGGCGCATGGCATGTATGACGGCGCGGCCCCGGCGGCGGGGGTGATCGCCGGCATCGGTCGGGTCATGGGGCGCGATGTCATGGTGGTGTGCAACGATGCCACGGTGAAGGGCGGCACCTATTACCCGATGACAGTGAAGAAACATCTTCGCGCGCAAGAGATCGCCGAGGAATGCCATCTGCCCTGCGTCTACCTTGTCGACAGCGGTGGCGCCAACCTGCCGCAGCAGGACGAGGTCTTTCCCGACCGCGATCACTTTGGCCGCATTTTCTATAATCAAGCCCGGATGAGCGCGAAGGGCATCGCCCAGATAGCCGTCGTGATGGGCTCTTGTACGGCGGGCGGCGCCTATGTGCCGGCGATGTCGGACGTGACCATCATCGTCCGCGACCAGGGCACGATTTTCCTGGCCGGTCCGCCGCTGGTCAAGGCCGCGACCGGAGAGGTGGTGTCGGCCGAGGACCTGGGCGGCGGCGACGTGCACACCCGCCTGTCCGGCGTGGCCGATTACCTGGCCGAGGACGATGGCCACGCCCTGGCGCTGGCGCGGCGGGCGGTGGGATCGCTGGGGCCGCGCACACGCGACGAAAATGCCTGCGCGCCGGAACCGCCGGCCTATGACCCCGAAGAGATCCTGGGGGTTGTGCCAGCCGACCTGCGCACGCCGTACGATATTCGAGAGGTCATCGCCCGCACCGTCGACGGCTCGCGCTTCGACGAGTTCAAGGCGCGGTTCGGCGAAACGCTGGTCACCGGGTTTGCCCATGTCGCGGGCATGGCCGTGGGCATCGTCGCCAACAACGGCGTGCTGTTTTCCGAGGCGGCGCAGAAGGGCGCGCATTTTGTCGAACTGTGTTCGCAGCGCCGCATCCCGCTGGTTTTCCTGCAAAACATCACCGGTTTCATGGTCGGGCGGAAATACGAAAACGAAGGCATCGCACGGCATGGCGCCAAGATGGTGACCGCGGTGGCGACGACATCGGTGCCCAAGATCACCCTGCTGGTCGGCGGGTCGTTCGGGGCGGGGAACTATGGCATGGCCGGCCGCGCCTACCAGCCGCGGTTCCTGTGGAGCTGGCCCAACAGCCGGATCTCGGTCATGGGCGGGCCGCAGGCGGCAGGGGTTCTGGCCACGGTCAAGCGCGACGCCATCGAACGGGCGGGCGGCAGTTGGTCGACCGAGGACGAGGCTGAGTTCAAGCGCCCGACGCTGGAGATGTTCGAGCGTCAGTCGCATCCGCTTTATGCCTCTGCCCGGCTGTGGGACGACGGCATTGTCGATCCGCGCAAGACCCGCGACGTGCTGGCGCTGAGCCTGCGTGTCGCGCTGAACGCGCCCGTCGAGGAGACACGTTTCGGCGTGTTCCGGATGTGAGCGGGGGCTTGGACGAACTGCGGCGGCGCTACCCGGGGGCCGTGACCTATCGCTTCGGCGACAGCCCGGGTCTGTGCGCCGCGCTACTCGCGTTGGTGCGGGCGGGAAAAAAGCGGGCGACCTGCAGCTCCGAGGCCGAGATCGCGGCGGGCGAGGCACCGCCGGTCGTGGGTCGTTGCGATATCGCCGTGGATTTCGAAAACGTGCCACAACTGGTGACGCGGACGGTCGAGTTGGTGCCGGTGCGGTATTGCGACATGACCGAAGAAATGGCGCTTATGGAAGGCGAGGATGACAGCCTTGAAAGCTGGCGCGCTGGGCATGAACGCTACTACCGCCGGCTCGGCATTTTCGACACCGAAATGAAGCTGATCTGGGAACGCTTCGAGGTGGTCGAGGACCTTAAGGAGACGCGGATTTGACGGGGCGGCGGAGACGTGACGGGCTGGTCCTTCATGGATCGAAGGGTACCAGCGGCGTTGGCCTCGGAAGCAAGGGGGCTGTCCGCCCCCTTGCGCTCCCCCGAGAGGTTTTGGGCCAAGATGAAGGGGCGGGTCGGGCGAGATTGCCCGCGCGTCCGAGGGAGGGATGATGTTTGACAAGATCCTGATTGCCAACAGGGGCGAGATCGCCTGCCGGGTGATCGAAACCGCGCGCAGGCTGGGCGTGGCGACGGTGGCGGTCTATTCCGACGCCGATGCCGCGGCCAGGCATGTGGCCATGGCGGATGAGGCGGTGCATATCGGCGGCGCTGCCCCGGCAGAGAGCTATCTGCGCGGGGACGCGATCATCGCGGCGGCGCTGCAGACCGGGGCGCAGGCGATCCATCCCGGCTATGGGTTCCTGTCGGAGAACCCCGATTTCGTCGAGGCGGTTGAAAACGCCGGGCTGATCTTTATCGGGCCGTCGGCACAGGCGATCCGGGCAATGGGGCTGAAGGATGCCGCCAAGGCGCTGATGCACGCGGCCGGGGTGCCGGTGGTGCCCGGCTATCACGGCGACAACCAGGATGCGGAACACCTGTCGGGGGCGGCCGATACCATCGGCTATCCGGTGTTGATCAAGGCGGTTGCCGGCGGTGGCGGCAAGGGCATGCGCAAGGTCGATGCGCCGGGGCAGTTCCAGCAGGCGCTGGCCTCGGCCCGGGCCGAGGCGAAGACCGCCTTTGGCAACGATGCGGTGCTGATCGAGAAATGGATTTCCGAGCCGCGCCATATCGAGGTGCAGGTGTTCGGCGACGGCACCCGTGCGGTGCATTTGTTCGAACGCGACTGTTCGTTGCAGCGCCGCCACCAGAAGGTGATCGAGGAAGCGCCCGCGCCGGGCATGTCGGCCGAGATGCGCGCCGCCATGGGCGCGGCGGCCGTGCGCGCGGCAGAGGCGATCGGCTACAAGGGGGCGGGGACGGTGGAATTCATCGTTGACGGGTCGAAAGGCCTGCGCCCCGATGGGTTCTGGTTCATGGAGATGAACACCCGGCTTCAGGTCGAACACCCGGTGACCGAGGCGATTACCGGTGTCGACCTGGTGGCGTGGCAGCTGCGTGTCGCGGCGGGCGAACCGCTGCCCTGTCGGCAGGACGACCTGGCGATCACCGGCCATGCCTTCGAGGCCCGGCTGTATGCCGAGGATGTGCCGGCGGGGTTCCTGCCGGCGACCGGCCGACTGTCACATCTGGCCTTTCCGGGGTTTGCACGGGCCGACAGCGGTGTCCGGTCGGGCGACACGATCAGCCCTCATTACGACCCGATGATCGCCAAGGTGATCGTGCACGGGGCGACGCGTTCCATCGCGCTGAAACAGCTGGGCCGCGCGCTGGCGCAGACGCAGGTGGCGGGCACGGTGACCAACCTGGCCTTCCTGGGGGCGCTGGCGGGCCACGCGGGCTTTGGCCGGGGAGAGGTCGACACCGGGCTGATCGGGCGCGACATCGACGCGCTGGCCGCCGAGGACCCGACCGGCCCCGCCGTGATCGCACAGGCGGCCTGGACCGCGCTGGGCCTGATGGGGGCGCCCGCGCCGTTCCAGGGCTTTCACCACTGGGTGCCGGAATGGCGCTCGGTGCAGGTGATGCACCGGGGCGAGGTGCTGACGCTTGGGGTCAGGCTGCGGGCGGCAGGATCGGGCGAGGTCCGGATCGGAGAGCAGCTGGTGGAGGCGCTGTATACAGCCGGGCGCTGGACGTTTGACGGCATCGCGGAAGCGCCCTGGGCGCAGGAGGGCGATGCCATCACCATCTTTGCGCAATATGGCCGGGCGTTCCGCGTGGTCGATCCGCTGGACCGTGTCTCGGATGCCGCCGGTGGCGGCAACCTGATCGAGGCGCCGATGCCGGGGCTGGTGCGCGCGGTGCTGGTCACGGCGGGGCAGGCCGTCAGCGCGGGCGACCGGCTGGCGGTGCTGGAGGCGATGAAGATGGAACACGGCCTGACCGCCGCCCGCGATGGCGTGGTGGCCGAAGTGCTGGTCGCCGAAGGCGCGCAGGTCGAGGCCGGTGCGGCGCTGATCCGGCTGGAGGACGAAGACGCGGCGTGACGCGCGCCGCCCGGGGGCACCGCTTGCCTTCCGGTGCGCGTGACTTAGGCTGCGCCCAAGGGTCGGTGCCCTTTGCCCTGACGTCGGACCGCAAGGAGAGATCGAGATGACCGAGCCCAGACCCCGCCTGCACCATGTCCCGTTCTCGCGGTCGTTCCGCACGCTCTGGCTGCTGGAGGAACTGGGCATCGACGCCGAGATCGTGCCGCATGACATCCGGGCGGGCGACATGCGCGACCCTGTATACAGGGCGAAATCCCCGGCAGGGCGGGTGCCCGCGCTGGAAATCGACGGCAGGACGCTGTTCGAAAGCGGCGCGATCTGCGAATACCTGGCGGAAACGCGTGGCACCCTGGGCCGCGCGCCGGGCCACCCCGAGCGCGCCGACTACCTGACCGCGATCCACTATGCCGAGACCATGGCGGGGCTGGTCGAGCAGCTGAACCTCAGCCGCATCTTCCTGCGGCCGCCGGCACAACCGTCGATCCCGGTGCTGAAGATCACCACCGCCCGCCTGCGCGCCACGCTGGACGGCTTGGAGGCGATGCTGGAGGCCCGGGACCACGCGCTGGCGTCGGGGTTTTCGGCCGCCGACACGATGATGGGATTCAACCTGTTCGCCGTGCCCTATTACGTGCGGCTTGATCCCTATCCCAATGTCGCCGCCTACCGCGCGCGGCTGGAGGCACGGCCTGCGTTTCAGGCCGCACGCGCCAAGGACGGGCCACAGACATTCTATCGCCAGGAGTTCTACCCGATCCCGGAGGACAGCCAATGATCCGCCTGCACCATTGCCCGCAAAGCCGGTCGATGCGGTCGCTTTGGCTGCTGAACGAACTCGAGGTGCCGTTCGAGATCGTGCTGCACGCCTTTGACAAGTCCCTGCGCGATCCCGACTACCTGAGCCTGTCGCCCGCGGGCCGGGTGCCCGCGCTGGAAATCGAAGGCGAGCGGATGTTCGAGACCGCCGCGATCACGGAATACCTGTGCGAGCGGTATCCCGCGGCGGGGATGGGGCGCGCGCCGGGTGAACCCGACCGTATGGCCTGGCTGGTCTGGGTGCATTTCGCCGAGACGATCAGCCAGCATGTCGCCAGCCTGACCCAGCAGCACATCGTTCTGCGCGAGGACTGGATGCGGTCGCCCGTGATGATGGAGCTGGAGGCCAGGCGGCTGGAGAAATGCTATGCCGCGATCGAGGCGCGGCTGTCGACCCCGATCGAGAACCGCGATTACCTGCTGACCAGCGGGTTTTCGGCGGCGGATGTCAGCGTTGGGCAGGCGGTCTACATGGCGCGCTATTTTGCAAGCCTGGACGGTTTCCCGGCGGTTGCGGACTGGTATGCGCGGATCAGCGAGCGACCCGCGTTCCGCGCTGCCCTGCCCGGGGAGGACGCGGCGCTGATCTACGATCGGCCGTTCTATGCGCCCTGGCCGGTCGCGGGGCGGTGAGGCCGGACTTTGAGTATTTGGGGAAAGATGAAAGGGAAGGGCGCGCCATGGGCGGATATGTCGAGATTTTCGAGGCGGGGCCGCGCGACGGGTTGCAAAACGAAAAGCGCCTGATCCCGACGGCGGAGAAGGTGGCGCTGGTCGACCTGCTGTCGACCGCCGGGTTCCGGCGCATCGAATGCGCCAGTTTCGTCAGCCCGAAATGGGTGCCGCAGATGGCCGATTCCGGCGAGGTGCTGGCGGGGATCACCCGGGCGCCGGGCGTGTCCTATGCGGCGCTGACGCCGAACCTGAAAGGGTTGGAACGGGCGGTGGCGGCGCGGGCCGACGAGGTGTCGATCTTCGGGGCTGCCTCGGAAGGGTTTTCCCGGGCCAATATCAATGCCACCATTGCCGAAAGCCTGGAGCGGTTCCGCCCGGTGGCCGATGCGGCGCGGGCGGCGGGGGTGCTGGTGCGGGGCTATATCTCTGTCGTGGTGGACTGCCCCTATGACGGGGCGGTGGCGCCGGACAAGGTGGCCTGGGTGGCCGAACGGCTGTGGGAGATGGGATGCTACGAGATTTCGCTGGGCGACACGATCGGGCGCGGACGGCCCGAGGCGATCGCGGCCATGCTGAAAGCGGTGGCCGAGGTGGTGCCGGTCGACAAGATGGCCGGGCATTACCATGACACCGCGGGCCGGGCGCTGGAGAATATCGAGGTCTCGCTGGACTGCGGTGTACGGGTGTTCGATGCTGCCGTGGGCGGGCTCGGCGGGTGTCCCTATGCGCCGGGGGCGGCCGGCAACGTGGCGACCGAGGCGGTGCACGACCGGCTGATCGCGCTGGGCTACGAGACCGGCCTGGACCGGGACGTGCTGACCCGCGCGGGGGCGATGGCCCGGATGATGCGAAAGGAGGCGGCATGAGCAACCTGGTGAGATCCGAACGCGATGCGCGCGGCGTGGCGACGTTGTGGCTGGCGCGGGCGGACAAGCACAACGCCCTGAACCCCGAGATGCTGGGCGCGCTGGAAGAGGCCGCCGCCGCGCTGGGGGCGAACCCGGACGTGCGGGTGGTGGTGCTGGCCGCCGAGGGACCGACGTTCTGTGCCGGCGGCGACCTGGCGTGGTTCCGGTCGCAGGCCGAGATGGACGGGGCGACCCGCACGGTTGAAAGCCGCCGGATCGCCACCGCGCTGAAGGCGCTTGCGGACCTGCCGCAGCCGCTGATCGGGCGGGTGCAGGGCAACGCCTTTGGCGGTGGGGTCGGGCTGGCCTGTGTCTGCGACGTGACCATCGGTGCCGATGGCGTGAAGATGGGGCTGACCGAGACCAGGCTGGGGGTGATCCCGGCCAATATCGGGCCCTACGTCATTGCGCGCATGGGCGGCAACCGCGCGCGCGAGGTGTTCATGTCGTCGCGCGTTTTCGGGGCTGAAGAGGCGGTCCGGCTGGGCATTCTGAACCGGGTGGTTGCCGGCGACGCGCTGGACGCGGCGATCGAGGCGGAGGTCGTGCCGTACCTGTCCTGTGCACCGGGCGCGGTGCGCGATGCCAAGGCGCTGTTGCGGGCCTTGTCCGGCACCGTGACCGAGGCGCAGGTTGACAGCGCCATCGACGCGCTGGCGGCGCGCTGGGACAGCGCCGAGGCAGCGGAAGGTCTGGCGGCGTTTTTTGAAAAGCGCCAGCCGTCCTGGACGGTTGAGGGGTGACACGATGTTGATACAGATCGCGCATCTTTATGCCTCGGCCTGCCTTGGGATCGCGTTTTTCCAGGTGGCGCTGATCGCCGGCGCGCCTTTGGGGGCCTACACGCAAGGCGGGCGCCACACCGGCGCGTTGCCGACATCGGGGCGGGCGATCGCGGCGGTTTCGATCCCTCTGGTGCTGCTGCAAGGCCTGGCGATCCTTTCGGCCGCGGGGTTTCCAGGGCTTGGCTGGCCGCGCTGGACCGGCTGGGCGGCGCTGGCGCTGTCGGTGGTGACCGCTGTTCTCAACGCGATCACCCCGTCCGAGAAAGAGCGCGCGGTCTGGTCGCCGATCACCATTGTTCTGGCGGGGATGGCGGCCTACGTGATGATCGTCTCGGGCTGAGCAACGCCGCGAGTCGCATTTTCTTGCCCTGTTAAATATTGCCGCAGGTGCCAAATTTTTCTGCACCGCAGTATGCAATTGTAGACCGACTTATTGCCGCATAGAGGTATATGGCGGGTATTTTTAAAGTTAAGCATATGAAATATATATACTTTATACGCTTCTGAATATGTTTTCCGCAGGTTGACCCCAGTGCGCTGGGGGGATAATCACGGGGGAGCAGAACTTCGCGCCCTGTGATCCCGCGCCATGACTCGCGCGGTTCCCGGAAAGGAGGCAACCCGTGGATGAGATGTTGAGGGAGTATCTCCCCATTCTCGTATTTCTGGCCATCGCCGTCGGCCTTGGCATCGTGCTGATTTTGGCGGCCGTCGTGCTGGGGGTGCGCAACCCCGACCCGGAAAAGGTCAGCGCCTACGAATGCGGCTTTAACGCGTTCGATGATGCCCGGATGAAGTTTGACGTGCGGTTCTACCTTGTGTCGATCCTGTTCATCATCTTCGATCTGGAAATCGCCTTCCTGTTTCCCTGGGCCGTGGGCTTCAAGGACATCAGCATGACGGGCTTCTGGTCGATGATGGTCTTTCTGGCCGTCCTAACCGTGGGCTTTGCCTATGAATGGAAGAAAGGGGCGCTCGAATGGGAGTGATGACCGGCGCAAACACCGCGGGGCCCGACAAAGAGGTGGCCACCGCCGCGCTGAACGCGGAACTGGCCGACAAGGGCTTTCTGCTGACCTCGACCGAGGACATCATCAACTGGGCGCGCACCGGCTCGTTGCACTGGATGACCTTCGGGCTGGCCTGCTGCGCGGTTGAAATGATGCACACGTCGATGCCGCGCTATGACGCCGAACGGTTTGGCATCGCGCCGCGCGCCTCGCCGCGCCAGTCCGACCTGATGATCGTTGCCGGCACGCTGACCAACAAGATGGCCCCGGCGCTGCGCAAGGTCTATGACCAGATGCCAGAGCCACGCTACGTGCTGTCGATGGGCAGCTGCGCCAACGGCGGCGGCTATTATCACTACAGCTATTCGGTGGTGCGCGGCTGTGACCGCATCGTGCCGGTCGACGTCTACGTGCCCGGCTGTCCGCCGACGGCAGAGGCGCTGCTGTACGGTCTGCTGGCGCTGCAACGCAAGATCCGTCGCACGGGGACACTGGTACGATGAGCGAAGCCCTGAATGAACTTGGCGCCCATATCGAGCTGAAGCGCCCCGACTGCGTGCTTGGCTGGACCGTCGCCTTTGGTGAGCTGAACGTGGATGTGGCGCCGTCGAATATCGCCGGGCTGGTCGAATTCCTGGGCAAGGACGCGTCCTGCCGGTTTTCGTCCCTGGTCGACATCACCGCCGTCGATTACCCCGAGCGGGCTAAGCGGTTCGATGTGGTCTATCACTTCTTGTCGATGTACCAGAACCACCGCATCCGCCTGCGTGTTTCGGTGCGCGAGGACGAAATGGTGCCGTCGATCTGCGCTCTGCACCCGTCGGCCAACTGGTTCGAACGCGAAGTGTTCGACATGTTCGGCATCCTGTTCTCGGGCCACCCGGACCTGCGCCGGATCCTCACGGACTACGGGTTCCGCGGCTATCCGCTGCGCAAGGATTTCCCGACCACCGGCTATACCGAGGTGCGCTACGACGAAGAGCTCAAGAGCGTCGTCTACGAACCGGTCAGCCTGGTGCAGGAATACCGGCAGTTCGATTTCATGTCTCCCTGGGAAGGCGCGCAATACGTGCTGCCGGGGGATGAAAAGACGGACGGCAAACCGAACTGACCCGACCCGGTTTTCGACTGGAAACCGGGGCCGGCGGCCCAGGCCGCACAGGGACGAAGATACGAGTAAGGCGGGCGGGTCGGCGGACCTGGCCGTGGTGACAGGGGAAGGAAAGTGGGGACTGCGTGGGCAACCTGATGGTCTCGGACATGATGTGGCTGGCCGCCATGGCTGTGGCGATGAAGCCGCAGGCGTGGATTCTGGGCGCCGTCCTGGGATGGTTCGCGGCGCCGAGCATGGTCCGGTTGCTGGCGGCGCTCACGCTGCTGTTGTCCTGGCCGCTGATCGCGTTCGAGGCCTACGGCCTGTTCGTGAGCGAGGGCGCGACGCAGAACTTTCTGAGCCTCTACAACGGACACTACGCGGTCGGAACGTATATCGGCATCGTGGGCGCCACGCTCACCGGGTTCCTGCTGATCTACTTCGTGCGCAAACGCTTGATGGCCCAGGCGGCCAAAAAAAAGGTGAAGAAGAGACATGACGGGATCCAAATTCGATGACGGCAGCACCGACGCGCTGTCGGGAGAGCAGAAGATCCGTAACTTCAACATCAACTTCGGGCCGCAGCACCCTGCAGCCCACGGCGTGTTGCGCCTGGTGCTGGAGCTGGACGGCGAGATCGTAGAGCGGTGCGACCCGCATATCGGCCTGCTGCACCGCGGCACCGAAAAGCTGATGGAAAGCCGCACCTACCTGCAGAACCTGCCGTATTTCGACCGCCTCGATTACGTGGCGCCGATGAACCAGGAACACGCCTGGTGTCTTGCCATCGAAAAGCTGACCGGCACTGTCGTGCCGCGCCGCGCCAGCCTGATCCGCGTCCTCTATTCCGAAATCGGCCGGGTGCTGAACCACCTGCTCAACGTGACTACGCAGGCCATGGACGTGGGCGCGCTGACGCCGCCGCTGTGGGGCTTCGAGGAACGCGAAAAGCTTATGGTGTTCTATGAACGGGCCTGCGGCGCGCGTCTGCACGCGGCCTATTTCCGCCCCGGTGGCGTGCACCAGGACCTGCCGCCCGACCTGCTGGCCGATATCGACCAGTGGGCCGATGAATTTCCCGCCGTGCTGGATGACATCGACGGGCTGCTGACCGAGAACCGCATCTTCAAGCAACGCAACGCCGATATCGGCGTGGTGACAGAGGAAGAGATCCAGCAATGGGGCTTTTCTGGCGTGATGGTGCGCGGATCCGGGCTGGCCTGGGACCTGCGCCGCGCGCAGCCTTATGAATGCTACGACGAATTCGACTTCAAGGTCGCCATCGGCAAGAACGGCGACTGCTATGACCGCTACCTCGTCCGCATGGCCGAGATGCGCGAAAGCGTGAAGATCATCAAGCAGGCCATCGTCAAGCTGGGCGAGCCTGACGCACAGACCGACGTTCTGGCGCGCGGCAAGCTGACCCCGCCCAAGCGCGGCGACATGAAGACCTCGATGGAAAGCCTGATCCATCACTTCAAACTGTATACCGAAGGTTTCCACGTTCCCGCCGGCGAGGTTTACGCAGCGGTCGAGGCGCCCAAGGGCGAATTCGGTGTCTACCTTGTTGCCGATGGCACCAACAAACCCTACCGGGCCAAGCTGCGCGCGCCGGGCTATCTGCACCTGCAGGCGATGGATCACGTCGCCAAGGGGCACCAACTGGCCGACGTGGCCGCCATCGTCGGCACCATGGACGTCGTGTTCGGGGAGATCGACCGATGATCCGCGTTGTTGCCGCCTGTTCCGCGCTTGGCCTTCTGGCCGCCTGCGCGATCCCGCCGCAAGGCGTGACGCAGGACCAGTTGCAATGGTATGACGAGGCCGTCGCCTCTGTCGGCTGCAAGATGGTCGGCGAAAGCGATTACCAGCCGGTTGCGCTGCAAACGGGCCTGACCCGCGAGCAGTTGCTGAAGATCGGTTCTTATAAACTTGCCGCCGAACAAGCCGTCGAGCTTCAGGACGGTGGCATCCAACTGACCACAGGAGCCTGTTCCTGATGCTGCGCCGCCTGCACCCCGAGCAACCCGACAGCTTTGCCTTTACCCCTGCCAACCAGGCGTGGGCCGAAGCCCAGATCACCAAGTATCCCGAAGGCCGCCAGGCCAGCGCGGTTATTCCGCTGCTGTGGCGCGCGCAGGAACAAGAGGGCTGGCTGACCCGCCCCGCGATCGAAGCCGTGGCCGACATGCTGGGCATGGCCTATATTCGCGTGCTCGAAGTCGCGACCTTCTATTTCATGTTCCAGTTGCAGCCGGTCGGCTCTGTCGCCCATGTGCAGGTCTGCGGGACGCTGTCGTGCATGATCTGCGGGGCAGAGGACCTGATGGCCGTCTGCCGCGAAAAGATCGCGCCGAAGCCGCACCAGCTGTCCGCCGACGGCAAGTTCAGCTGGGAAGAGGTCGAATGCCTGGGGGCCTGTTCCAACGCGCCGATGGTCCAGATGGGCAAGGATTACTATGAAGACCTGACCGCAGACCGCTTCGCCGAGATCCTTGATGACCTGGCCGCCGGCAAGGTGCCGGTGCCGGGCCCGCAGAACGGCCGCTATGCCGCCGAGCCGAAGTCCGGACTGACCTCGCTGTCCGCGCATGACTCGGGTCGCACGCAGTACAACGCGTCGGCGCAGCTGGCGGTGGATATCGGCGACACGGTGAAACGCATCGACGGGACCGAAGTGCCGCTTTTGACCCCGTGGCAGACCGGCGCGTCAGCCAAGCCCGAAACGCCGAAAGCCAAGCCCAAGGCCAAGCCTGCACCCAAGCCCGAGGCCAAGGTCGAAGACGCCGCGCCGTCCGAGGGCACAAAGCCCGAGGCGCTGACCGAAGCGCGCGAAGGCGGAGCGGATAACCTAAAGGAAATCAAAGGCGTCGGCCCGAAGCTGGAGGCGCTGCTGAACACGCTGGGCTTCTTCCACTTCGACCAGATCGCCAACTGGACCGCGGCCGAGGTCGCCTGGGTCGACCAGAACCTCGAAGGGTTCAAGGGCCGCGTCAGCCGCGACAACTGGGTCGAACAGGCCAAGACACTGGCCGCCGGGGGCGCGACGGAGTTTTCCGCGCGCGTGAAGAAGGGAAGCGTCTACGACGAGTGACGTCATCGAACTGAGACTGGAGTGTGAGATATGAGTGATATGTCCGGTGGAACTGGGTGTTCTGTACGCTGTTGGCTGACGGCCGCGGCGATTTGCGTGGTGACCGCGCTGCTGGCCCTGGCCGGACACTACACTCTTGGCGCGGCGGTGGTGCTGGGCGTGATCGCCTGTGTGCTGCTGGGTCTGCTGTTCACCTGGCTGTTCTGCGCCGGGGTTCCGAAACTGGGTGTCAGCGCGATGCCCGCTCCGGCCCCGGTCGCCCCGGTGACCCAGCCCGCCCCGGTCGCGACTGCCCCGGTTGCCCCGGCGGCAGCACCCGCCCCGGCGGCGGCAAAGCCCGTGACAGAGGTCAAGGCCCCGGAACCCGCCCCGGTGGCGGTGGTGTCCGAGGAACCTGCCCCGGTCGATGACGCGCCCGGCGACGGCGATGCAGCTGCCGATCGTGATGGCGACGGCGTGGCCGAAGGCAGCGACGAGGGGCGCAAGCCCGCAGGTCTGGCCGCGGCCCGCGACGGTGGCCCGGACGACCTGAAACGGATCAAGGGCATCGGGCCGAAGCTGGAACAGCTTTGCCACGAATTGGGCTTTTACCACTTCGACCAGATCGCGGACTGGACGGCGGACGAGGTGGCCTGGGTCGATGCCAACCTGAAGGGCTTCAAGGGGCGCGTGACCCGCGACAACTGGGTCGAACAGGCAAAACTTCTGGCCACGGGCGGCGAGACCGAGTTCTCGAAGCGTGTGGACAAGGGCGACGTGTATTGAGGGCTGACAAGGGATGAGCAAGGACACCGACAACCTGGCCCGGCAGGGGCGCATCACCGCCTTGGTGATCGCCGGGGTCGGTCTGTACTGGATCGGTGTCACCGCCCTTGGCAGCTGGCTGGACTGGACGCAGCGCACCCGCGCTTTGTTCGACCTGCTGGCGCTGGCCGGGTTCGGCACGGCGATATGGATGGTTTACGGACTCTGGCGCGCGCGTCAGAAGGACAAGGAATAGGACCGAGCGATGCTGAAGGATCAGGACCGGATCTTTACCAATATCTACGGGATGCATGACCGCAGCCTGAAGGGCGCGCAGGCGCGTGGCCACTGGGACGGCACCGCCGCCATCATCGCCAAGGGCCGCGACTGGATCATCGACGAGATGAAGGCCAGCGGTCTGCGCGGGCGCGGCGGCGCGGGCTTCCCCACCGGGTTGAAGTGGTCGTTCATGCCCAAGGAAAGCGACGGCCGCCCGGCCTATCTGGTGATCAACGCCGATGAATCGGAACCGGGCACCTGCAAGGACCGCGAAATCATGCGCCACGACCCGCACACGCTGGTCGAGGGCGCGCTGATCGCCAGTTTCGCGATGCAGGCGCACACCTGCTATATTTACATCCGTGGCGAATACATCCGCGAACGTGAAGCCCTGCAAAACGCCATCGACGAAGCCTATGACGCCGGCCTTCTGGGCAAGAATGCTGCCGGATCGGGCTGGGATTTCGATCTGTTCCTGCACCACGGCGCCGGCGCCTATATCTGCGGCGAGGAAACCGCCCTGCTGGAAAGCCTGGAAGGCAAGAAGGGCATGCCGCGCATGAAGCCGCCGTTCCCGGCGGGGTCTGGCCTGTATGGCTGCCCGACCACGGTGAACAACGTGGAATCCATCGCCGTCGTGCCAACGATCCTGCGCCGCGGCGCATCGTGGTTCGCAGGCTTCGGCCGCCAGAACAACGCCGGAACCAAGCTGTTTGCGATCAGCGGCCACGTCAACAACCCTTGCGTCGTGGAAGAGGCGATGTCGATCAGCTTCGAAGAGTTGATCGAAAAACATTGCGGCGGCATTCGCGGCGGTTGGGACAACCTGCTGGCGGTCATTCCCGGCGGCTCGTCCGTGCCGTGTGTGCGTGGCGAAAAGATGCGCGACGCGGTGATGGATTTCGATTACCTGCGCGGCGAACTGGGCTCGGGCCTGGGCACGGCGGCGGTGATCGTGATGGACAAGTCCACCGACATCATCAAGGCGATCTGGCGGTTGTCGAAGTTCTACAAGCACGAAAGCTGCGGCCAGTGCACGCCCTGCCGGGAAGGCACCGGCTGGATGATGCGGGTGATGGACCGCCTTGTGCGCGGCGAGGCCGAGCTGGAAGAGATCGACATGCTGTTCCAAGTGACCAAGCAGGTCGAAGGCCACACCATCTGCGCCCTTGGTGACGCGGCGGCCTGGCCGATCCAGGGTCTGATCCGCAATTTCCGCGAGGAAATCGAGGACCGGATCAAGGCGCAGAAATCGGGCCGCAGCGGCGCGATGGCGGCGGAGTGATCTGATGCAGCCCTTCGGTCACCACCTTGCGGAATTGAACGTGGGTCGCCTGCTGGCGCCCACCGATGATCCGCGCGTGGCCGAGTTCATGGAAAACCTCGACCGGATCAACGGCATGGGCAAGCGCATGCCCGGTTTCGTCTGGATGATGGAAGGGTCGGGGGAACCCGGCACCGGCAATACCGATGCCAAGATCGGCGGCGATCCGCAATTCGTGTCGAACCTGACGGTCTGGGAAGACGTGGCAAGCCTTGAAACCTTTGTCTGGAAAACCGTGCACAAGCAGTTCTATGACCGCCGTCAGGACTGGTTCGAGGTTCTGGGCGAAATGCATTTTGTCATGTGGTGGGTGCCTTTCGGGCATACGCCGACGCTGGACGAGGCGCTGACCCGGCTGGACCATCGCAAGACCCACGGCGACAGCGATCACGCGTTCGGCTGGGGCTGGCTCAAGGATGCAACACTGTGGCGCAGCCATGGCTGCGCCGTGGCGGCGGAGTAGGGGGATGCGGATGGTCATGACCCTTGGTGCCGCAACGGTTTCGCTGGCCGCCTGTTCGGGCGGACCGGTGGCCGTGCCGTTCCTGGCCAAGGCTCCGCAGGCCGCAGGGGCCGACGTGTCGGTCAGCTTTCTTGATTTTCCCAGGGGTACGACCTGCGGGCTGTCCGACGGGCTGCTGCACAGTGAAATGTCACGCACTAAGGATGGCAGCCGGATCACCGTGCGCGTGCCGCAACATGGTGAACGCGCAAGCTTTGCCTGTCGTCTGCCCGATGGCCGCACCGTGCGGATGACCCGCAACCAGGACCTGCCGCAGGGCACCACACAGGCCGAGATCACCCTGACCGCGTCCGGGCAGGGCAACATGACATACCAGACGGGTGGAGAGACCCGCGATTTTGCGTTTGCCAACGGGGGGGCAGGGGAATGAGGACCGTGCTGATTGTCACCGGCCTGCTGGCGCTGGCGGCCTGCGGTGGCAGCAAGGAAAATGTCCACGAATTCGATGGGCAGATCTACAGCGGCCGTGCCCGCGCCGTGGGCAAGGAAGCCCCAGGAGCCTTTACCGTCGCCATCGGCCCGGTGTCCAAGGGCCTGACCGGCGCGCGTGAAGCCGGGCGCTACGAGGCGACGAAATTCTGCATCGGCTATATCGGCACCTCTGATGTGGACTGGCAACTGGGGCCTGACACCCCGGACGATGCGCTGCAATTCGATGGTGACAAGCTGATCTTGCGGGGCACGTGCGTAGAATGAAGATGTGCCGGGATATCAGGGCTTTGACGGGGGCGTTATTGCATAACACGCCGTCGAAGCCCCAGCTTTCGCAGACGCCGGGCGGCTTTGGCCGCGCGGGGTTTTCTGCTGAAAGGAGATATCCCATGAAACGACTTCTGACCGGGGCGCTGGTGGCTGCCCTGCTGGCGGGGCAGGCGCATGCGCTGCCGCCGCTGCGCGAGGTCAAACAAATTGACGACGGCCTGCTGGCCGTGGCCATCGCGGACGAACTGCGCAAGCGCTGCGATACGCTGGATGCGCGGATGTTCCGGGCGCTGAACTATCTCAGTTCGCTCAAGGATGCGGCCCGTGGCCTGGGATATTCCGATGCCGAGATCGAGGCCTATGTGTCGTCGAAATCGGAAAAGGACCGGATGCGCGCGCGGGGCGAGGCGTATCTGAAGACCAAGGGCGTGACCATCGGCGACTATGCCGCCTATTGCACCTTGGGCGAAGATGAAATCGCGCGTGGCAGCGCCATTGGCAAACTGTTGAGGGTGAAATGATCGGGACGGCGCTGATATTCGCGGCCAGTGCCGCGCTCTCGGGGATGCCCTGCACCGGCGCCCGGCAGGCCGATCCCGGCACGATCTGCGCCGAGCTGATCGCCGATGACACCAACCGCGGGTTCACGGTTTACGTGGCCCCGCAATCCATTGACCGGCAGGTCGCGGCGCGCATCGCGCTCGACCTTGGCCGGAAAAGCTGTGCCGAGCGGTATCGCTCGTCACCCGTACCGAAAATGACCGCCCGGCGGAGCAGCCCAGAAGGCCCCGGCGTGTGGCAAATAAGCGGAACATGCAAATGAGCGACCTGCGCAAGATCAACATCGACGGGATCGAACTGGAAGTGGACGGCGCGATGACGCTGATCCAGGCCTGTGAACAGGCCGGGATCGAGGTGCCGCGCTTCTGCTACCATGAACGGTTGTCGATCGCGGGCAACTGCCGGATGTGCCTGGTCGAGGTCGTGGGCGGCCCGCCCAAGCCTGCCGCAAGCTGCGCGATGCAGGTCCGCGACCTGCGCCCGGGGCCGGAAGGTCAGCCGCCGGTGGTGAAAACCAACAGCCCCATGGTCAAGAAGGCCCGCGAGGGGGTGATGGAATTCCTGCTGATCAACCACCCGCTGGATTGCCCGATCTGCGACCAGGGCGGCGAATGTGACCTGCAGGATCAGGCCATGGCCTATGGCGTCGATTTCAGCCGTTTCCGCGAACCCAAGCGCGCGGTCGATGACCTGAACCTGGGCCCGCTTGTCGAAACCCACATGACGCGCTGCATTTCCTGCACCCGCTGCGTGCGCTTCACGACCGAGGTCGCGGGCATCACCCAGATGGGCCAGACCGGCCGCGGCGAGGATTCCGAGATTACCAGCTATCTGAACCAGACGCTGGCCTCGAACCTGCAGGGCAATATCATCGACCTGTGCCCGGTCGGTGCGCTGGTGTCGAAACCCTATGCCTTTACCGCCCGTCCGTGGGAACTGACCAAGACCGAAACCATCGACGTGATGGACGCGCTTGGCTCGAACATCCGGGTCGATACCAAGGGCCGCGAAGTCATGCGCATCCTGCCGCGCAACCATGACGGCGTGAACGAGGAATGGATTTCCGACAAGACCCGCTTTGTCTGGGACGGTCTGCGCCGTCAGCGGCTGGACAAGCCCTATGTCCGGGAAAACGGGCGTCTGCGTCCCGCCTCCTGGCCCGAGGCGCTGGGATTGGCCTCCAGCAAGATCAAGGACGCGTCGAAACTGGCGGGCATCGTGGGCGACCTGGCCCCGGTCGAAGCGGCCTATAGCCTCAAGGCGCTGGTCGAGGGGCAGGGCGGTGTCGTCGAATGCCGCACCGACGGGGCGAAACTGCCCGCGGGAAACCGCTCGGCCTATGTCGGCATGGCAACGATCGAGGATATCGACGGGGCGGACATGATCCTGCTGATCGGCACCAACCCGCGCGACGAGGCGCCGGTGCTGAACGCCCGGATCCGCAAGGCCTGGGCGCGCGGTGCCAAGGTCGCGCTGATCGGTCAGCCGGCGGATCTGACCTATGACGTCAGCCACATCGGCACCGACCGTGCCGCGCTGGCGATGCTGGCGGCGATGGATCATTCCGACAAACAGGGCGTCAAGGGCGTGATGATCGTCGGGCAGGGCGCGCTGAACGAGGCCGATGGCGCTGCCGTTCTGGGCACCTGTATGCAGATGGCCGAAGCCGCCGGGTCCAAGCTGATGATCCTGCATACAGCCGCGTCCCGCGTTGGCGCGATGGACGTGGGTGCGGTGACCGAGGCCGGCATGGCCGCCGTGTCCGAGGCCGACGTGATCTATAACCTGGGCGCCGACGAGGTCGAGATCGGCGACGGCGCCTTCGTGATCTACCAGGGCAGCCATGGCGACCGTGGCGCGCATCGCGCCGACGTGATCCTGCCGGGCGCCGCCTATACCGAGGAAAACGGCCTGTTCGTCAACACCGAAGGCCGCCCCCAACTGGCGATGCGCGCCGGGTTCGCCCCGGGCGAGGCCAAGGAAAACTGGGCCATCCTGCGGGCGCTGTCGGGCGAACTGGGCGCGGTGCTGCCGTGGGATTCGCAGGCTGAACTGCGCAAGGCGCTGATCAAGGACGTGCCCCACCTGGCCAAGATCGACACGGTGCCGGAAAATGACTGGCAGCCTGTCGCGGCCGGCAAGCTGGGCGATGCCAGCTTCCGTCCGGCGGTGCGTGATTTCTATCTGACCAACCCGATTGCCCGGGCCAGCGCGCTGATGGCAGAGCTGTCGGCCATGGCCAAGGCACGCGCGGGTGACGCGATGGCGGCGGAATGAGTGGCAGACACGCGCGCATATCCCTTTTGGCGCTTGGGCTTGGCCTGGGCCTGTCGGCCTGTGCCGAAGGCCCCAGGGCCGATGCGCCGTTCGAGCCGCAGTACCTGGGTGTCGCAACCCGGCTGCTGGAGGACGACCTGGTGAGTTTCCTGGTGGAAATGCGCGGGGCGCGCACCGGACAGGACGTGGACGACTACGCCGAATGCGCGGCTGCGCAATACGCGCTGATCCGCGGCTACGGTTTTGCGCGCCATTTGCGCACAAATGTATACGAAGAGGCTGGCCTCTGGCGGGCAGATGCGGTTTACACCATCTCGCCAGCGCTGCCTCGCGGGTTGAAGACGATCGACGCCGAGGTTGTCGTCGCCAACTGCGCAGCAAACGGAATACCGATGGTGTGAGGACCTGATGGCTGAATTTTTTACCACACCCCTTGGGACGTTCGTGATCATCCTGGCGCAATGCCTGGCTGTCGTGGCCTTTGTGATGATCTCGCTCCTGTTCCTGGTCTATGGCGACCGCAAGATCTGGGCCGCGGTGCAGATGCGCCGGGGGCCGAACGTCGTGGGCGTCTATGGCATCCTGCAATCCGTGGCCGATGCGCTGAAATACGTCGTCAAAGAGGTGGTGGTTCCCGCCGGCTCTGACAAGGCGGTGTTCATGCTGGCGCCGCTGGTCAGCTTCGTCATGGCGATGGTGGCCTGGGCGGTGATCCCGTTCAACGACGGCTGGGTTCTGGCGGATATCAACGTCGCCATCCTGTACGTCTTCGCCATCTCCTCGCTCGAGGTCTACGGCGTGATCATGGGCGGCTGGGCGTCGAACTCCAAGTATCCGTTCCTTGGCTCGCTGCGCTCTGCTGCACAGATGATTTCCTACGAGGTGTCGATCGGCCTCATCATCATCGGGGTGATCCTGTCCACCGGGTCGATGAACTTCGGCGATATAGTGCGGGCGCAGGACGGATCGTTCGGCTTCTTCAGCTGGTACTGGCTGCCGCATTTCCCGATGGTCTTCCTGTTCTTCATCTCGGCGCTGGCCGAAACCAACCGCCCGCCCTTCGACCTGCCAGAGGCGGAATCGGAACTGGTGGCGGGCTACCAGGTGGAATATTCCGCCACGCCCTTCCTGCTGTTCATGGCCGGCGAATACATCGCGATCTTCCTGATGTGCGCGCTGGTGTCGTTGCTGTTCTTCGGTGGTTGGCTGTCGCCGATCCCGGGCCTGCCCGACGGCGTGCTGTGGATGGTGGGCAAGATGGCGTTCTTCTTCTTCATCTTCGCCATGGTGAAGGCGATCACCCCGCGCTACCGCTATGACCAGCTGATGCGCCTGGGCTGGAAGGTGTTCCTGCCGTTCAGCCTGTTCTGGGTGGTGTTCGTTGCCTTCGCCGCGAAATTCGACTGGTTCTGGGGCGCCTTCGCGCGCTGGACGACGGGGGCCTGACACATGACACAGATCGACTATGGCCGCGCGGCGAAATATTTCCTGCTGGCGGATTTCATCAAGGGGTTCCAGCTGGGGCTGAAATACTTCTTCGCGCCCAAGGCAACGCTGAACTACCCGCATGAAAAGGGGCCGCTGTCGCCCCGGTTCCGCGGCGAACACGCGCTGCGTCGCTATCCCAACGGCGAGGAACGCTGCATCGCCTGCAAACTGTGCGAGGCGATCTGCCCCGCGCAGGCGATCACCATTGACGCCGAACCGCGCGACGACGGCAGCCGCCGGACCACGCGGTATGACATCGACATGACGAAATGCATCTACTGCGGCTTCTGCCAGGAAGCCTGCCCGGTCGATGCCATCGTCGAGGGTCCGAACTTCGAATTCGCGACCGAAACCCGCGAAGAGCTGTTCTACGACAAGGCCAAGCTGCTGGACAACGGCGAACGCTGGGAAGCCGAGATCGCCCGCAACCTCGAACTGGACGCGCCGTACCGATGACACTCGCCCCCCGCACCTTCAACCCGATGCAAGGCTACGCCGCGGGCGAAGCGCTTCAGACCGTCCGCGATTTTGGCGCGAACGGTCTGCGCTCGACCTTTGCGCGCTGCATCCAGGAAGGGCAGGACGGGAATTTCGATATCATCGAACTGGAACAAGGCGCTGCTGCGCTGACCATCGTGGCGGTCGCGCATGGCGCGGCGGTCGTCGGGGCGGATACGGTGCGGGCGGCGCTGGATCGCGCCACGCTGGACCGGGTGCGCGACGACACCCCGCTGGACGAGGTCCGGGCGACACGCGACGTTCTCGGGCACGAGATCAAGGCCGGGTTGCTTGAATATCTCGGCACCGATCCCGAAGTTGCCGCCGGCTATCGCCGCACGATGGCCACCTTGTCGGATACAATTGACACGATGGGGGTGCCGGCATGACCGCGAAAACCCCCTTCGAACTGATGATGGAACAGGCGCAGGAGATGGCGAAAGCCTTCAATCCCGCCTTGGAATCCTTCAACCCGAAGGGGTTCGAAAAGCTTTGGCCGACGATGCCCAAGGACTTCATGGAAATGTGGTTCGGCAAGGGCGTCAGCAAGGACGGGCTGGACGCCAAGACCCGGCTGCTGCTGACGCTGGCCGGGCTGACGATGCAGGGCGCACAGGCCGACACGCCGCTGCGCATGACCGTGCGCCACGCGCTGGAAGCGGGCGCCACAAAGGATGAAATCGCCGAGACCATCGCACAGATGTCGATGTTCGCCGGCATTCCGGCCATGACCCGCGCCATGGAACTGGCGCGCGAGGTGATGGAAGATAAAAAGGACGATCAGACATGATGGTATTCGCCTTCTACCTCTTCGCGCTCTGCGCCATCGCGGGCGGGCTGTTCACGGTGATCAGCCGCAACCCGGTGCATTCGGTGCTGTGGCTGATCCTGGCCTTCCTGTCCTCGGCGGGGCTGTTCGTCCTGCTGGGCGCGGAATTCGTCGCGATGCTGCTGGTCATCGTCTATGTCGGCGCGGTGGCGGTGCTGTTCCTCTTCGTGGTGATGATGCTGGACGTCGATTTCGCCGAGCTGAAGGCCGAGATGGCGAAATACCTGCCGCTGGCGCTGCTGATCGGGGTGGTGATCCTGATGCAGCTGGGCATGGCCTATGGCGCGTGGCAGGCGTCCGACGTGGCCGGCGGCCAGCTGGCCAACCCCGCGCCCGAAGGCACCACCAACACCGCTGCGCTTGGTCTGATCCTGTATGACCGTTACTTCCTGCTGTTCCAGCTGTCGGGTCTGATCCTGCTGGTCGCCATGATCGGCGCCATCGTGCTGACCCTGCGCCACCGCACCGACATCAAGCGGCAGGACGTGCTGGCCCAGATGTACCGCGATCCGGCCAAGGCGCTGGAACTGCGCGACGTGAAACCGGGGCAGGGCCTGTGACGCCAAGACTGCCGCATATCCTTCTGGCGCTTCTGCTGCCGGTGTCGGCGCAGGCCTTGTCGATCGTGCCGCCGGTTTGTTCCGACGACACCGGGGCCGAGTACTACGACGTGCTGTTCCACGGCGGCGGCTGGCGGTCGGCCCATGTGCAGGGCGGGCCGCTGGATCAGGGGGCGGGCTATACCTATGTGCTGGCGTCCTGCCGGACCGGCCAGCAGGTCGTGGTGACGACCGAAAAGATGGAATTCTACGAGGCGGCGGTGCAGACGCATTTCCGCCAGATGATCGAAAGCGAAACCCGCTTTTCAATGCAGGACGTCGTGGACGTCGAAAAAGAACTGGGCAGACAGGCCCGCGTGATGCGGTTCGACACCCGCACCTGCCTGTGCAAGCTCAAGGAGGAAGATGAGGGATGATCGGACTTGAACATTACCTGACCGTGGCCGCGGTCTTATTCGTGATCGGCATCTTCGGGCTGTTCCTGAACCGCAAGAACGTGATCATCCTGCTGATGAGCATCGAATTGATGCTGCTGGCGGTGAACATCAACCTTGTCGCGTTCTCGTCCTTCCTGGGCGATCTGACGGGGCAGGTGTTCACGCTGTTCGTGCTGACCGTCGCCGCCGCCGAGGCCGCGATCGGCCTGGCCATCCTGGTCTGTTTCTTCCGCAACCGCGGCACAATTGCCGTGGAAGACGTCAACGTGATGAAAGGCTGATCCGATGGAGTCGCTTATCCTTTTCGCCCCCCTCGTGGGCAGCCTGATCGCGGGGTTCGGCTGGAAGCTGACCGGCGAACGCGGGGCCATGTGGATCACCACCGGCCTGCTGTTCGTGGCCTGCGCCTTTTCCTGGATTGTCTTCCTGACCCACGGGCCGGAAACCCAGCACATCACCATCCTGCGCTTCATCGACAGCGGGTCGCTGTCGACCGAATGGTCGATCCGGCTGGACCGGCTGACCTCGATCATGCTGATCGTGGTCACCTCGGTCTCGGCGCTCGTGCACCTGTATTCGATGGGCTACATGGCGCATGACGACAACTGGAAGCATGGCGAGCATTACAAGGCGCGCTTCTTTGCCTACCTGTCGTTCTTTACCTTCGCCATGCTGTCGCTGGTCACGGCCGACAACCTGGTGCAGATGTTCTTTGGCTGGGAAGGCGTGGGCGTCGCGTCCTACCTGCTGATCGGGTTCTACTACAAGAAACCCAGCGCCAACGCCGCCGCGATCAAGGCCTTCGTGGTCAACCGGGTGGGGGATTTCGGCTTTGCGCTTGGCATCTTCGGCCTGTTCTACCTGACCGACTCGATCCGCTTTGACGATGTGTTCGCCGCCGCGCCCGCGCTGGCGGAAACCCGGATCACCTTCCTGTGGACGGACTGGAACGCGGCCAACCTGCTGGCCTTCCTGCTGTTCGTCGGCGCGATGGGGAAATCGGCGCAACTGTTCCTGCACACCTGGCTGCCCGACGCGATGGAAGGCCCGACGCCGGTGTCGGCGCTGATCCACGCCGCGACCATGGTGACCGCCGGTGTCTTCCTGGTCTGCCGGATGTCGCCGCTGATGGAATACGCACCGCAGGCCACCGCCTTCATCACCTTCCTGGGCGCGACCACGGCGTTCTTTGCCGCCACCGTCGGGCTGGTGCAGAACGACATCAAGCGCGTGATCGCCTATTCGACCTGTTCGCAGCTGGGCTACATGTTTGTGGCCGCCGGCGTGGGCGTCTATTCGGTGGCCATGTTCCACCTGCTGACCCACGCGTTCTTCAAGGCGATGCTGTTTCTGGGCGCGGGCTCTGTCATCCACGCGATGCACCACGAGCAGGACATGCGGAACTATGGCAACCTGCGCAAGAAGATCCCCTATACCTTCTGGGCGATGATGATCGGCACCCTGGCGATCACCGGCGTCGGCATCCCGCTGACCGGCTGGATCGGCTTTGCCGGCTTCGTGTCCAAGGACGCGATCATCGAAAGCGCCTGGGCCGGCACCAACGGCGGCTATGCCTTCTGGATGCTGGTCATCGCGGCGCTGTTCACCAGCTTCTACAGCTGGCGGCTGATGTTCATGACCTTCTATGGCAAGGCCCGGGGCGACAAGCACACCCACGAACATGCCCATGAAAGCCCGACCGTCATGCTGATCCCGCTGGGCGCGCTGGCGATCGGGGCGATTTTTGCCGGGATGGTCTGGTACAAGCCGTTCTTCGGCGACCACGACAAGGTCACCGCCTTCTTCGGCATGCCGGCGCATCACGCGGTGGCCGATGCCGGTCATGGTGAAACGGCCGAGGCCGGTCGCGGGGCGGCAGCAGATACCCACGCTGCGGCCGACGCAGGCCATGGCGAAGAGATGGACCCCGCCGCCGCCCATGCCGACCCGGCACATGGCGCAACGGTGATGGACCATCACACCGGAACCGCGCCGCAAGGGGCGATCTTCATGGCGGCCGACAACACCGTGATGGACGATGCGCACCACGCGCCGGTCTGGGTCAAGCTCAGCCCGTTCATTGCCATGCTTCTGGGGCTGGCGGTTGCGGTCTGGTTCTACCTGATCAACCCGGCGCTGCCCAAGAAACTGGCCGAGAACCAGCGTCCGCTGTACCTGTTCCTGCTGAACAAGTGGTATTTCGACGAAATCTATGACGTGGTCTTCATCCAGCCCGCGCGCGCCCTGGGCCGCCTGTTCTGGAAGAAGGGGGATGGCACGGTCATCGACGGGTCGATCAACGGCGTGGCCATGGGGATCATCCCGTTCTTCACCCGGCTCGCGGGGCGCGTGCAGTCCGGCTACATCTTTACCTATGCCTTCGCCATGGTCATCGGCATCGCGGTGCTGATCACCTGGATGACGCTCAGCGGAGGAGCGCAGTAATGGATAACCTTCTTTCCATTGTCACCTTCCTGCCGGCGCTGGCCGCGCTGATCCTCGCCGTCTTTCTGAAAGGCGGGACCGAGGCAGCCGACCGCAACGCCAAATGGCTGGCGCTGATCGCGACCACCGCCACCTTCGTGGTGTCGCTGTTCATCCTGGCGCAGTTCGACGCCGGCAACACCGGCTTTCAGATGGTCGAGGAACGCGACTGGATCTTCGGCCTGAAATACAAGCTGGGCGTTGACGGGATCAGCGTTCTGTTCGTGCTGCTGACCACCTTTATGATGCCGCTGACCATTGCCGCCAGCTGGAAGGTGGAAAAGCGGGTCAAGGAATACATGATCGCCTTCCTGCTTCTGGAAACCCTGATGCTGGGTGTGTTCATGGCGCTGGACCTGGTGCTGTTCTACCTGTTCTTCGAGGCCGGCCTGATCCCGATGTTCCTGATCATCGGCATCTGGGGCGGTAAGGAACGCATTTACGCGTCGTTCAAGTTCTTCCTCTACACCTTCCTCGGTTCGGTGCTGATGCTGGTGGCGATGGTGGCGATGTATGTCGATGCTGGCACCGCCGACATCCCGACGCTGCTGACGCACCAGTTCTCGTCCGAAAGCTTCAGCATCCTTGGCGTGCACGTGATGGGCGGGATGCAGACCATGCTGTTCCTGGCCTTCTTTGCCAGCTTCGCGGTCAAGATGCCGATGTGGCCGGTGCACACCTGGTTGCCCGACGCGCACGTTCAGGCGCCGACCGCCGGGTCGGTCGTCCTGGCGGCAATCCTGTTGAAGATGGGCGGCTACGGTTTCCTGCGGTTCAGCCTGCCGATGTTCCCGATCGGGGCCGAGTTGCTGACGCCGCTGGTGTTCTGGATGTCGGCCATCGCCATCGTCTATACCTCGCTGGTGGCGCTGGTGCAGGAGGACATGAAAAAGCTGATCGCCTATTCGTCGGTGGCGCACATGGGCTATGTCACCATGGGTATCTTTGCCGCCAACCAGCAGGGGGTCGATGGCGCGATTTTCCAGATGATCAGCCACGGCTTCGTGTCGGGCGCGCTGTTCCTGTGCGTCGGCGTGATCTATGACCGGATGCACACCCGCGAGATCGACGCTTATGGCGGCCTGGTCAACCGGATGCCGGCCTATGCGCTGATCTTCATGCTGTTCACCATGGCCAATGTCGGCCTGCCGGGGACCAGCGGGTTTGTCGGCGAATTCCTGACCCTGATGGGCGTGTTCCAGGCCAACACCTGGGTGGCCGCGGTGGCGACGTCCGGCGTGATCCTGTCGGCGGGCTATGCGCTGTGGCTCTATCGCCGGGTGGTCTTTGGCGACCTGATCAAGGAAAGCCTGAAGACGATTTCCGACATGTCGACCCGCGAACGCGCGATCTTTGCGCCGCTGGTGGTGATGACCCTGCTTCTGGGCGTTTATCCGTCGCTGGTGCTGGATATCACCGGCCCGTCGGTCGAGGCGCTTGTTTCCAACTACCAGACGGCCCTGGCCGCGGCGAGTGACGCCGTGCAGGTCGCTGCCAGCCACTAAGGGATGACGTCACATGATTTCCGCTGACCTCAATACCATCCTGCCAGAGATCGTCCTGTCGCTGTACGCCATGCTCGCGCTGCTGGGGGCGGTCTATACCGGCAAGGACAAGCTGGCCGCGCCGCTGGTCTGGGCCACCGCCGCGGTGATGGCCGCGCTGGCCTTCTGGATCGCTTCGACCGGGGCAGGCGCGACGCAGGCCTTCCACGGCATGTTCATCGACGACGCGTTCTCGCGCTTTGCCAAGGTCGCGATCCTGCTGGCCGCGGCGCTGGTCCTGATCATGAGCCAGGACTACATGAGCCGCCGCAGTATCCTGCGGTTCGAATACCCTCTGCTGGTGGCGTTGTCGGTTGTCGGCATGATGATGATGGTCAGCGCCGGGGACCTGATGTCGCTGTACATGGGGCTGGAACTGCAATCGCTGGCGCTTTACGTCGTCGCCTCGATCCGCCGGGACAGTGCCAAGTCGACCGAGGCCGGGCTGAAGTATTTCGTGCTGGGCGCGCTGTCGTCGGGCCTGCTGCTGTACGGCGCGTCGCTGACCTATGGCTATTCCGGCACCACGTCGTTTGCCGGCATCATGGCGGCGGCGGGCGAGGGTCCGATCGGGATCGGCCTTTTGCTGGGCCTGGTGTTCATGATCTCGGGCATGGCGTTCAAGGTTTCGGCCGTGCCGTTCCACATGTGGACGCCGGATGTCTACGAAGGCTCGCCCACCCCGATCACCGCGTTTTTTGCCACCGCGCCGAAGATGGCGGCGATGGGCCTGTTCGCCCGGGTGATGCATGACGCCTTCGGTGGCGCGGTGCAGGACTGGAGCCAGGTGATCGCGCTGCTGTCAGTGCTGTCGATGTTCCTGGGCGCCGTGGCCGCGATTGGCCAGACCAACATCAAGCGCCTGATGGCGTTTTCGTCGATCGCCCACATGGGCTATGCGATGATGGGTCTTGCCGCGGGCACCGAGGCCGGGGTTCAGGCGCTGCTGGTCTACATGGCGATCTATGTCACCATGAACCTGGGCACATTCGCCTTCATCCTGACGATGGAACGCGACGGCCAGCCGGTGACCGATATCCAGTCTCTGAACATGTATGCCAAGCGCGAGCCGGGCCGGGCGCTGGCCATGCTGGTGCTGCTGTTCAGCCTGGCCGGGGTGCCGCCGATGGTGGGGTTCTTCGGAAAGCTTTACGTGCTGAATGCCGCTTACGAGGCCGGGCTGGTCTGGCTGGCGGTGGCCGGCGTGGTGGCGTCGGTCATCGGGGCGTTCTACTACCTGCGGATCGTTTACTACATGTATTTCGGGACCGAGCGTGACGACGCGCTGGAAACCGCGAAATCGCCGCTGCTCTACGGGATCCTGATGGCCTCGGCGCTGATCATGGTGGTTGGCATCGTGAACCTGTTCGGGATCGAGGGCGCCGCGCAGACGGCGGCAGCGGTTCTGGTGAACTGAGCCCTGGCCGGTTCGACGAAAGGTGACGCGCCCCACGGGGCGCGTCGCTTGTTTTTGGCGCCCTGCGGGCGCGTGCCTCCGGCGGAGGTATTTGGAAAACCAAAGACAGGGGATCGCGGATGCGCTGGCCGGACGGGTATGACCGCATTGTTCTGAACGAGGTCGACAGCACCATGGCCGAAGCGGCGCGGCGCGCGCCGGCGCTGGCCGGGCCGGCCTGGGTGCTGGCGCTGGCGCAAACCGCGGGGCGCGGACGGCGCGGCCGCCCCTGGGTCATGCCGAAGGGGAATTTCGCCGCCACGCTGGTGCTGCGCCCGACCGAGGCGCCGGGGCAGGTGGCGTTGCGCAGTTTCGTGGCGTCGCTGGCGCTGTACGATGCCTTTGTCGCGGTGACCGGGCGGACCGGGGGGCTGGCGCTGAAATGGCCCAACGACGTCTTGCTGAACGGCGGCAAGGTGGCGGGGATCCTGCTGGAAAGCCTGGGCACGGGGCAGGGGGTGGCGCATCTGGCCATCGGCATCGGCGTCAACCTGGCCGCGGCGCCCGGCGCCGAAGAGCTCGAGCCGGGCGCCGTGCGGCCGGTGTCGCTGGTGGCGGAGACCGGCACGGCGGTGACGCCCGAGGACTTCCTGACCGCGTTGGCGCTGGCCTATGCCGATTGGGAGGCGCGGTTCGTGACCTATGGCTTTGGTCCGGTGCGCACCGCCTGGCTGAGCCGGGCGGCGCGGCTGGGCGCGGTCATCACCGCCCGCACCGGCACAACCGAGACCACAGGCAGTTTCGAGACGGTGGACGACACCGGCAATCTTGTCCTAAAGACCCCCAAGGGGCGTGTCGCCATCGCGGCGGCGGATGTGTTCTTCTGAAAGGGGCGTACATGCTTCTGTGCATCGACTGCGGCAACACCAATACCGTGTTTTCCATCTGGGACGGCACGCGGTTCCTGTGCACGCTGCGCACCTCGACCCATCACGCGCGCACGGCGGATGCCTATTTCACCTGGTATTCGACGCTGGTGAGCCATTACGGGATCGACGCCAAGATCACCGATGTCATCATCAGCTCGACCGTGCCGCGGGTGGTGTTCAACCTGCGCGTCTTTGCCGACCGGTTCTTTGGCTGCCGCCCGCTGGTGGTGGGCAAGCCGGAATGCGCCCTGCCGATCCCGCCACGGGTCGATGCGGGCACCACGGTGGGGCCGGATCGGCTGGTCAATGCGGCGGGGGCCTTTGATCGCCATGGCGGCGACCTGATCGTGGTCGATTTCGGCACCGCCACCACCTTCGACGTGGTGGCCGCGGACGGCGCTTATGTGGGCGGGGTCATCGCGCCGGGGGTGAACCTCAGCCTCGAGGCGCTGCACATGGGGGCCGCGGCGCTGCCGCATGTGGATATTTCCATGCCTGACAAGGTGATCGGCACCAACACGGTGCAATGCATCCAGTCGGGCATCTTCTGGGGCTATGTCGGGCTGGTGCAGGGCATCTGCGACCGCGTCCGGGCCGAATACGGCCGCCCGATGAAAACCATTGCAACCGGCGGGCTGGCGGCGCTGTTCCAGTCCAACGTCGACCTGTTCGACACCTTCGAAGACGATTTGACGATGCACGGTCTGACCGTGATTCACGATTACAACACGACACAAGGATAAGGCATGAGCAGCAAGCGTATCATCTACCTCCCGCTGGGGGGCGCCGGCGAGATCGGCATGAATTGCTATGTCTACGGCTATGGCGCGCCCGACAAGGAGCGGCTGATCGTCGTCGACCTGGGCGTGACCTTTCCCGACATGGACGGCACGCCGGGGGTGGACCTGATCATGCCCGACATCACCTGGCTGAAGGACCGCCGGGGCCAGATCGACGCGATCTTCATCACCCACGCGCACGAGGATCACATCGGCGCGGTGGGACATCTGTGGGAATCGCTGGGTGCGCCGATCTATGCCCGTGCCTTCACCGCCAACCTGGCCCGCCGCAAGATGGACGAACACGGGTACGGCCCCGAAACGGTGCGGACGGTCTCGGCCTGGCCGGAAACCGTGGCAGCTGGGCCGTTCACGGTGGGGTTCCTGCCGATCTCGCATTCGATCCCAGAATCGAGCGCGCTGGTCATCGACGTGGCCGGTGAACGGCTGATCCATACCGGCGACTTCAAGCTCGACCCGCAGCCGGTGGTGGGCGAGGCCTTCGATCCCGACCTCTGGGCCGAGGTGTCGAAACCGGGCGTGAAGGCGCTGATCTGCGATTCCACCAACGTGTTTTCCCCGGCCCCCGGCCGGTCAGAAGCAACGCTGTCCCAGCCGATCGAGGCGCTGGTCGCCGATGCCAAGGCCCTGGTCGTCGCCACCACGTTTGCCAGCAACGTCGCCCGTCTGAAAACCCTGGCCGAGGCCGGCGACCGCGCCGGGCGCTCGATCTGCCTGCTGGGCCGGGCCATGCGCCGCATGATCGAGGCGGCGGTGGAAACCGGCGTGCTGACGGGCTTTCCCAAGGTCATCGCCCCCGAAGATGTCGGTTCGCTGCCACGGGAAAACGTCATGCTGATCGTCACCGGCAGCCAGGGCGAACGCCGCGCCGCCAGCGCCCAGCTCAGCCGCGGCAAGTATAACGGCATCACCCTGAAAGAGGGCGACCTGTTCCTGTTCTCGTCGAAAACCATCCCGGGGAACGAAAAGGAAGTCATCCGCATCATGAACAACCTGTCGGAAATGGGCGTCGACGTGGTCGACGACAGCGGCGGGCTCTACCACGTCTCGGGCCATGCCAACCGGCCCGATCTCGAACAGCTGCAGGACATCGTGAACCCGCAGATCGTGGTGCCGATGCACGGCGAACATCGCCACCTGCGCGAACACACGCGGCTGGCGCAGAAAAAGGGCCGCGCCGGCGTGCTCGCCGTGAACGGCACGATGGTCGATCTCAGCGGCAACGCCCCGACGGTGGCGGGCTTCGTGGAAACCGGGCGCACCTATCTCGACGGCTCGGTACAGATCGGCGCGCTCGACGGCATCGTGCGCGACCGCATCCGCATGGCGCTGAATGGCCATGTCATCGTGACGGTCATCCTCGACGAAGAGGACGAACCGCTGGGCGATCCCTGGTGCGACATGATGGGCCTGGCCGAGGTCGGCCGCAGCCACGTCCCGCTCACCGACATCCTCGAGGAAGACCTCAGCCAGTTCATGGGCCGCGCCGGGGAAAAGACCCTGCGCGACGACGACAAGCTGGAAGAGGGCCTGAAACGCCTGGTGCGCAACAGTTGCCTGAACGAGATCGGCAAGAAACCCGAAGTCACCGTGGTGATCAGTCGCCTGGCCTGACACCGGACCAGCCCCGGCCGATTGACAAGAAAAGGGCCGCGCCATCCGCGCGGCCTTCCGCTTTCATCTTTCCGAAAATACTCCAGGGGTGAATTGGCCAAAGGCCAAGAGGGGGCAGCGCCCCCTCGCGATTTTTCGACGAAAAATCGCGCCGGTCGGATCGCGCAGGCGATCCGAAACAGCGGTCAGCTTGCCATGCGCTCTTCGAAGCTGCGGGCGATGAAATCGGGCATATGGTCGCCCATGCCGATCACCGTGTCATTGCCGCGACGGGCGTTGCGGCCCCGGTCGTCGCGCGGCTTGTCCTCGCGTGGCTCCGAACGGGTTTCGCTCCGCCGCGCGTCGGGCTTCGCCGGGCGGCTGCGGCGTTCGGGCTTGGCAGGTTCGGCGCGACTGTCGGCCGGCGCCGCCAGGTCTTCGGGGGCGCTGGATTTCAGCGGGTTCTCGACCCGCGGGATTTCTTTCTGGATCAGCTTTTCCACCGCGTCGAAGTATTTCTCGTCCTTCGGCACCACGATGGTGAACGCCTTGCCATCGCGCCCGGCGCGGCCGGTGCGGCCGATGCGGTGAACGTAATCCTCGGCATGGCTGGGCACGTCGTAATTGAACACATGGCTGACCGAGGGCACGTCCAGCCCGCGCGCCGCCACGTCCGAGGCGATCAGCAGCCGCAGCTTGCCTTCCCGGAACCCGTCCAGCGTGCGGGTCCGCTGGCTCTGGTCCAGGTCGCCGTGGATCGGCGCGGCGTCATAGCCGTATTTCGACAGCGATTTGGCAACGATATCGACATCGACCTTGCGGTTGCAAAAGATGATCGCGTTGGTGCACTTGTCGCCCTCGGCGTCGATCAGTTTGCGCAGAACCGTGCGCTTTTCACTGCCTTCGCGGTCGCGGCGGGTGGGTTTCACGAAAATCGCGCCCTGTTCGATGGTTTCCGACGCGGTCGCCTGGCGGGCCACTTCGATCCGCGCGGGGGCGGACAGGAAGGTGTTGGTGATCCGCTCGATTTCCGGCGCCATGGTGGCGCTGAAGAACAGCGTCTGGCGGGTAAAGGGCGTCAGGCTGAAGATACGCTCGATATCCGGGATGAACCCCATGTCGAGCATGCGGTCGGCTTCGTCCACCACCATGATCTGCACGCCGGTCAGCAAGAGCTTGCCGCGTTCGAAATGGTCCAGCAGACGTCCGGGGGTGGCAATCAGCACGTCAACGCCCTTGTCGATCAGCGCGTCCTGTTCCTTGAACGACACGCCGCCGATCAGCAGCGCCTTGGTCAGCTTCACATGCTTGGCATAGGTGTCAAAGTTTTCCGCCACCTGCGCCGCCAGTTCGCGGGTCGGGCACAGCACCAGCGACCGCGGCATCCGCGCGCGGGCGCGGCCACGGGCCAGCGCGGTGATCATCGGCAGGGTAAAGCTGGCCGTCTTGCCGGTCCCGGTCTGGGCGATGCCCAGAACATCCTTGCCTTCCAGCGCGGCGGGGATGGCCCCGGCCTGGATCGGGGTGGGTGTTTCATAGCCGGCTTCGGCGATGGCTTTCAGAACCTTCGGGTTGAGGTTCAGGTCAGAAAATTTGGTCATATGTATCCGTCATTTGCGGACACAACTCTCGGCCCGCACATCTGATGCCGGTCGGACCCCTATGGCCCTGGGAAACCCCAACTGGTGGACCGGCAGGGGCGCTATAGCCAAAATATATGTTTTCGTCAATGTAACGCCGGTCGCACCCCTGCGCTGCACCGGCAAAAGGGCAGAATTGTCACGGGGGGAAATGCCGGTCGCGCAGCGCGTCCAGGTTCAGCATGTAGCGGCGCAGCAGCCCTTCGGCCTCCAGCCGGTCGCACAGCGCGCGGCTGCCCAGGCAGACCTCGTCGTAGAAGGCGCGCAGGGCGGGTTCGCCGCCTTCGGCCTCGATGGTGGAGAACAGCACGTGGTGGCTGACCGCCTCGCCGGATTTGCTGTGCGGCCCCAGATCGGCGCGATAGGCGCCCTGCGTCAGGCGATAGCGGTAGGAGTCCAGGAACTGGTCCCATGTTGGCGCGTGCATGTGGCACAGGTCGATCTGCGACAGCGCGACTTCGCCGGGGTTGTCTTGCTTGGCCAGCGTCAGGTTGTGAATGCGAATGCGCAGCCCGGGTCGCCCGGTGCGGAAAAACAGCTTGCCCGCGACATGGCTGAGCATGCCCGCAGGCAGGTACCGACCCCATTTCGGATAGATGCGCGCCCCGGCCTCGGTCCGGGCCTGCGCGTCGATGTGAAAGGATTTGAACGCGGTTTCGCCCGGCGCAGTACCGTCGCCGGGGGCCAGCGATTCCACCGGACGGACGCGGGCGCAAAACGCCTCTGCCGGCAGCGCGGCCAGGGTGTCGGCAATCGGGGTGCCATCGCGCGGCATCAGGAATTCATCCACGTCGATATGGGTCAGCCAGTCCAGGTCCGGCCCTGACCGGTTGGCGTGCTGGGCATTGCGGGTCTGGCGGACCTGGTGCTTGTCGGGCCGTTCGCCGAACGCCTGCCAATAGCCGGCGTCACAGTTCGTCGCGGTGATTTGCGGATGGGTGTTCAGCGCCTCTGCCACGCCTTGCTGGGGATCGTCGAGATAGAGATAAAGATGCCCGGCCCCCTGTTCCAGGTGATGCGCGGCAAAACGTTCGATGGCGTCCAGCGGGGCCTTGATCGTGGTCACCACGCCCCAGCGCGCGCTGCGGCTGGCAGCGCGGGCGTGGCGCCGTTCCTTGCGGGTGCGCATCACGCGCAGGCGGCGGAACACCGTCCGGTCGTCGTGAATGGCCAGGTCGATCAGGTGATGCGCCAACGGGGCGATAACGGCGTCGCCTTCGGCCTCTTGCCACAGCCGCGCCAGCAGGTTCACATCCAGCCCGCCCGAGCTGAGCGAGAAATCGTCCATCTCCAGCGGCAGGGGACCCTGGGCCTTGTGACCCAGGGTGTGCGGCGTGTCGGAGGGCTGACCGGAATAAAGCCGCTCGGCCTCGTACAGTTTCATCGTGCCGAACAGCGCGGTCAGTGCCAGCCCGGTGCTGCGCTGCACCGGTGTCAGCCCGGCATCGCCGAAGGTGGTGGCCGACGACACCAGCCAGCGTGGATTGAGATGCGCCAGCAGGAACGCCCCCTGTTCGGCCCAAAGCCGGTGGAACAGCGCGGGCGCGTGTTCGGGCCAGGCCCGTTTGCGCAGGCAGGTGATCAACAGCCCGTTCAGGAAACACAGCTCCGGCTGGCCGGTAAATTCGCGGCGCAGGGCGCGGCGTTTCCAGGCATAGCTGGTTTTCGACGTGGTCTGTTCGCCGGCGTCGCTGTCGGGGTCTGCCACGATCTGGGCGGTCAGCGGTTCAAGGTCGATGTCGGGCGCGGGCAGCGCTTCGCCCGGGCCAAAGTCGATCGGATCGCGCCGGCCGTCCCATTGGGCCAGCACGGCCGAAATCCCGCCGGGGTAGGTGGGGCGCCTGCTCATGCCGCATGATTGGCGTGGCCCGCGGCAGGGTGCAAGGGCGATGTTAGCGCAAATGCCCCGTTGTCGCGGCCCCGGACCGCAGCAAAGCCTTGCGGCGGCGCAGCACATCGGGCAGAACACTCGACAAGTTTACGTCACGAGAGAGGATCACTCGATGAGCATTGCCGCAACCCGCATCGTTCTGGCCGAAGCTTTCGGCGCCAAGGAAGGCACCGCGCTGCGCCTGAAACAGGCCGCCCTTGTGGTCGCCGGTATTGCCGCGCTGGCGATTGCCGCCAAGATCCGCGTGCCGATGTGGCCGGTTCCGGTGACCATGCAGACCTTTGCCGTGCTGACCATCGGCGCCGCGTTCGGCCTGCGCCTGGGTCTTGTGACGCTGCTGGGCTACCTTGCGCTTGGGGCTGCCGGTGCGGCGGTGTTCACCGGTTCCTCGGCCGGCCTGGCTTACATGACTGGCCCGACCGGTGGCTACCTGCTGGGCTTTGCCGTCGCCGCGGGCCTGATGGGCATTCTGGCGCGGCGTGGCTGGGACCGGTCGTTTGGCGGTATGGTGGGGGCGATGCTGCTGGGCAATGCCACGATCTATGCGTTCGGCCTGGCCTGGATGAGCTATCTGTTTGCCGCCGACAAGGGCATGGCCTGGGTGCTGCAATATGGCATGGGCAACTTCCTGGCCGGTGACGCGCTGAAGCTGGCGCTGGCCGCGCTGGTGCTGCCCGCCGCATGGAAGCTGGTGGGCCGCGCGCGCGGCTGACGCTGCGGCGATTGCGGAACATTTCGGGGCAAGGCCGCAGGGCCTTGCCCCTTTTCTTTCGACCGGGGGAAAAGATGCAGGTTGACGGGATCGGGGCGTTTGCCCCGCGCGATGCGCGCGACGCAGAGGTCTGGCACCGGATCGCGGGGTTTGTCGCGGCCGAGCCGCGCGCGTTCAGCCGCGATCCGCGCATCGGCGGCCATGTCACCGGATCGGCCTTCATCCTGTCGCCCGACGGTACATCGGCGCTGCTGACCCATCACCGCAAGCTCGACATGTGGATCCAGCTGGGCGGGCATTGCGACGGGATCGCCGATGCCCGTTTCGTGGCGCTGAAAGAAGCCTATGAGGAAAGCGGGCTGGCGCGGCTGCGACTGGTGTCGGATGCGGTGTTCGACGTGGACATTCACGAAATCCCGGCCAACCCGAAGGACCCCGCGCATCTGCATTACGACGTGCGGTTCCTGATGCGGGCCGAAGCGGGAAAGATTGCCGTGTCTCAGGAATCCAACGACCTGGCCTGGGTGCCGCTGACCCGGATCGAGGATTTCAGCCGCGAGCCGTCGCTGCTGCGGATGCGGGATCGCGTTCTGGCGGGTTGACGCACCTTCACCCCGCGAACGGGCGGGGCCCGGCGGGGGAAGGCGGATATGGCGCCATACCAAGGGTGGTCTTTCTGTCCGGCAGGTCGGGGCGTCACCCCCGGGAAGCTCTGCTGGGCGCGCGGCGCAGATCCCGCGCGATGGCGGGTTCCGGTGCCAAGGTTGAAAGCGGGCGTGGGGTGTCAGGCCAGCGCCCGGACGGATCCGATGTCCCGCACGATGCGGGCAGACGGGTTAAGACCGGCTGAGCCGGGCGCGCGTTGCGCGCCTCAGCCCCCCATCAGCGCGGCATCGAACGGATAGCGCGTCAGGTTCTCGAACCCGGTTTCGGTGATCAAGACCTGATCTTCCAGCTTGATCGAGAAATCGCCGCCCTCGGGGCTGACCAGCGCCTCGACGCACAGCACCATGCCGGGTTCCAGCGCATAGTCATAGGCGCCCGGCACCGCACGCTCGGGGTAGGCCACCAAAGGCCATTCGTCACACAGGCCGACGCCGTGCATCAGGCAGCCGTATTTCTGTTTCTGGAACTGCGCGTCCAGAACGTGGGTGCCCGCGCTCAGTTCCGGGATGGTCACGCCGGGGCGCAGCATCTGCATGTTGGTCATGATATGCTCGTGCGCGTGCTGCATGGCATAGACCATGTCGGGGCGCGGCCGGGCGTCGCCGATCCACCAGGTGCGGCTGATGTCGACACAGATGCCATAGCTGCCGATCAGGTCGGTGTCGAAGGCGAGGATCTCGTTGTTTTGTACGATCCGGCCGCCACATTCCTGAAACCACGGGTTGGTGCGCGGGCCAGACGTCAGCAGCCGGGTTTCGATCCATTCGCCGCCACGGCGGATGTTTTCCGCGTGCAGAACCGCCCAGACGTCGTCTTCGCTGACGGTGCCGGTCGGCCCCATCTCGCGGGCGAAGCGTTCCATTTCCGCCACCGCGACTTCGCAGGCGTGGGACGCGCAGCGCATGGCCTTGATTTCATCGGGGCCTTTGACGGCGCGGGCTTTCTCGGTGACTTCTTCGCCTTCCAGGATCTGCAGGCCCTGCGCTTCCAGCGCGCGCAGCCCGTGCAGCATGATCTTGTCCACCGCAAGGCGCGTGTTGCCGGGGGCGTGTTCGTGCAGCAGGCGGCGAACCTCGTTGGCGAACACGTCGGCGGCCACATCCACCTTGTCGCCGCGATCGAAATAGAACAGGTCCGCACCGGACCGCTGTTCGCGCACCAGCGGGTTGAATTCCGACAGGAAGGGCGAATTCTTGTAGTCCCAGATCACCATGTAGCCATCGGCACACAGCAACACCGCCCGGAACGGGTTGTGGGTGTTCCAAAGCTGCATGTTGGTGCTGTCGGTGGCATAGCGGATGTTGAGCGGGTCGAACATCAGCAGCCCGGCATAGTCGCGGTCGACGACGTGGCGGGTCAGCCTGTCCCAGCGATAGCGGCGCATCTCTTGCAGATCGGGCAGGGCCAGCCCGGCGGCGGCCCATTCGTCATAGGTCAGCTGCGTCGGCCCGATTTCCACCCGATTCTGGTCGTTGGGAGTGTTGTCGCCGGTCAGTGCCCCTTTGGTCGGGTCGATCTTGCGGGTGTCGCGGAAATGTCGGTTCATGGGCTCCCCCCTGTTTGCGTCAGTCTGCGGGCGGGGTGGGGCTGTGGCGAACAGGTTTGCGACCTGACAGGCGTCGGTTTTGCGACTTTGGCGGGCGGTGCGCGAAAACCTTGGCCCACGCGCGGCTTTGGGGGTTTTGCGCATCCCGCGGCGTGGGTATCAAGCAGGCATGATCCTGCAATCCGTGCTGCCCTACGACGTTCTGACACCCCGCCCGCTGCCGGGGATCGCCCCCACCGCCATGGCGGAATGGTTGATGGTGGACGATGCCTATGCCGCGCAGATGGCGCATCGTGCGGCGCTTTTGCGCGACCGGCGGGACGCGGTGTTCGTGCAGGACCCAAGCGCCGGCACGGCCGCCGCGGAACTGCTGGAAACCGTGCTGGACTGGTTGCCAACAGGGTTTTCGAGGCAAGGAGATCGGGTGACGCGGCCGGACGGGGTCTCGGTTGTCGTGGACTGGAATGCGCCGCTCTGGACGCTGGCGCACCTGGTGCAAGAGGATCTGTGCATCCTGCAAAAACCCGACGGATCAGACGAACACGTCCTGACGGCGGCAGCGCTCTGCTTTCCGGCAAGCTGGCGGCTGGCCGAGAAATTCATGCGCCCGCTGACCACGATCCACGTGCCGGTGAAAGACTATGACAGCGATCTGGCCCGGCGCGTGCAGCGCCTGTTTGATGCGATCCGCCCGGGCCGTCCGCTGTGGCGGTTCAATGCGCTGTGGTACGACGACCCGGAACTGTACCAGCCGCGGTCTGCGGTCGAATCACGCAAGCTGACCGACAAGGACAAAGCGCCTTATTTCCGGTCGGAACGTCAGTGCCTGGTGCGCTTGCCACGCAGCGGGGCGGTGGTGTTTTCCATCCACACGTTCGTGCTGCGGGCCGACGCGATCAGGGCACCAGCGGGTCCGGCTGCAGGGTGACGATTTCTGTGGTGGTCGCCATCGCCGGGTCCGCGCTGAAGGTCGCCTCGACCCATCCCGATGTCATGATGCCCAGCACCATGCCCGCCGCAACGCGCCAAGCAGAGCCATAGCTGACACCGAAAGGCAGGGTTGGCAGATGCTGCGGCAGGTTGGCCGCGAAATCCTGCAACCGCTTGCCCAGTCTGGGCTTCGGACGCGGTGTGGTTGCCTTGCGCGCCGCCACCCGTTGCGGGGCGACATGGCCCAGGCCGGTGGCGTTGATCTGTGCCCGGGCAGTGGTGGCCTGACGGAACAGCCGTGCAGCGGTTTCGCCGACCACCGCCTGTGTCTGGTGGGTGCTGTGCCGGTCGGGACGCAGGAACCGGGTTGCGTCGTCGATCGGCATCAACGCATCGGTCTTGCCCCAGTAAAGCGCGACCGGCGTGACTTTGGCCAAGGTGCCAAGGGCACTGTTCAGGATGCGTTTTGCGGCCTCGGTCGCGGTTCCTTTCACGACGCTGGTGATCGACAGATGCAGATAGCAGCCGTGCCCGGCAACAGCCGCGCGCAGATCGTGCGCCGCGTCGCTGTCATCAAGCGCCGATGTCTGCGCTTCGATCAGGTCCGCCGGACATTGTGCCGCGCGCAGCATGGCCGATCCGTGCAGCCCTGCGCCCTGAAATTCGATGTATTTGCCGGGGATGTGCCGCAGGATGTGCAACTTGCCCCGGTGCAGCACAGCATCGCTGCGCAGCCCCTGTATCAGGCGCGCCATATGCGCGCCGTTTGCCCCGTATTCCGGCATCGTCGCCAGATAGAGCGTTGCTTCGATCGAGTCGGTAGATTGCACACCCATCGTCGCCACTCCGTTTCTTTTCCCTAACCAGTTTAAACTTGCGAGAGAATTGTGGCGGAATTTTCACCCATTGAGGACGTTTTGCAGGTGTTTGTGCAGCCCTGAGTTGTTTTTTTGACTAGAAGAATGCACCGTACACGGGCGGCAAGAGGTCCCGATGCTCGAGCAGCGCGAAAAGTCCAGCCAGGCACAGCGCCTGGGTGACGCGGCGCAGGTTCTGGCCGCGAAGCCCGCCATAGACATAAAGGGCGGCCCCCAGCGGCGGCGAAACCGTGGCCACCATCCCGGTCATCATCCAGCTTGCGGCGGTCAGGCGGCGGTGCGCGGCGTCGGTCAGATCGGGGCCGGTCTGTTCCGGGGCGGCGCCGCCAAAGTCGGGCTGAAGGCTGAACGCGGAAAATTCTTGCCGGTCCAGCAAGTGTTTTCCGTCCGACCAGTATATGAAATCGGCCTCGCAGTCGCGCAGCGCAAAGGCCACGATGCGGCGCAACAGCCTGCGGGCTTCGCGACCGGGGCAAGCGGTATCCTGTGCAAACAGGTCGATGCGGATCGACGGGCCGAAATCGTCTGAAATCTCGGCCGTGACGCGCACGGCATATTTTTCCCCGGCGATGACAGAGTGATCGTCGGAAAGCGCTGCCTGCCGATCCTTGTCGCTGTCGAGTTCATCAAGCGCGCGCTTGACCGCGGGCCAATAGAGCGGCGCATCAAAGTCGAGAAGGTCGGGCAGAACCAGGACTGCCGAAAGGTAGCTGTCGCGTTGCATTTTTGTTAACTATTTTAGCTGTAACGATTTTTTCCCAACGTTTTAGGAAAAAATTGCGGTCAAAATGCGGCGCAGGGCGAGGGGCGACGGGCCTTTCGGCCCGCCAGTCACAGTGTTTTTATCGGTCGATCCGTTCGGCGCTGAGCGCGATCGCCTGCTGGTAGACGGTGGCTGCGTTCCATTCGTTCAGAACGCGAAAGTTGGCCGTACCTTCGCCATAGGGCTGGCCCGGCTGCCAGCCTTTCGCGCGCAGGAAATTTGCGGTCGATGCCAGCGCGTCCGGCCAATAGTAGAAGTCGACCGCGCCGTCGCCATTTCCGTCGGCCCCGTATTTCATCGCGTTGCCGGGCAGGAACTGGGTGTGACCCAGCTCGCCGTGAAAGGCGCCAAGCTGGCTGGGCGACAACATGCCGCGATCCACCATTTGCAGCGCGGCGATGGCGTGGGGGATGAAGAATTCAGACCGGCGGCAGTCATAGGCGACGGTCGTGATGGACGAGATCACCGGCTCTGATCCCATGAACTTGCCAAACCCGGTTTCCATGCCGTGAATGGCCAGCAAGATCCCCGACGGCACACCATAGCGCTGTTCGACGGCGGCAAAGAACTTGGGGTTGGCGGCCTTGCGCTTGCGGGCCTGCGAGGCGAAGCCGTCGTGCGAGCCCAATCGGATGCGGATAAAATCGTTCAGGGCGTATTTCACGCCCTTCTGGTTGCGATCCGCCGAGATTGTCTTGGTGGAGTATCGGGCCTGCGCAAGGGCGTTCAGGCCACGTTGACCAACGCCGTTGTTTTTGGCCAGCTGCGCAAAGTCGCGCTTCCAGACATCAAACCCGCTGCTGGTATTGCCGCATTGCAGCGCGAATGCCGGCATCGAGAAAAGCGAAACTGCCGCGGTCAGAACTGCGGCGCGAAAAAACGACATTCGAAGGCCTCCGGATCGAAACTGATCCGACTATGGCCCGCAAACCCGTTATGCGTAAACAGAAATCTGTCAGTTCTGACCCGGCAGTTTCGGCCCGGCGTTGACCGACAGGCTGGACGGCTTGGACGCCGAGGTGGAGGCAAGCTCCACCCCTTCGCCAATGAATTTCGGGGCCATGGTGACACCAGCGGCGACCACCAGGAAGACCGCGACGATGCCGCTGACGGCGCGCAGATGCATCCCGCGCAGCAGCGACGACTTGGGCTGTGCCTCTTCGGCCTGCGCCTTCTGCACCAGGCCCGCGGCCACGTCCACCGTGTGGTGGCTCAGGACATTGGCCTGAAGCGACGGCTTGAGGCTGGCTGCGGTCGGCGCAGCGCCGCGTGCCGCCGGCGTTGCGGATTTCAGCGCGGCGCCCAGGGTTGCACCCTGCGGTGCCTTGGCGGCATTGCGCCAACCGGCGGCCGGGGCCTCTTGTGCCGGGGCCGGGGCGGGTGCTTCGGCGGCTTCGGTGGGTTCGGCAGCCGGTGCAGCCTGTTCCGGGGCGGCTTCGGCTACCGGGGCGGGCTGCTGCATCGGAACCACGTTCTGCGGCATCGGTTGCGGCTGGGCCACCATCGGCTGATGCATGAACATCGGCTGCTGCGGCTGGGCATACGGCTGCTGCACCATCGGCTGCTGCATGTGGTGGGGCGCATAGTACTGCTGGCCCTGTGCCGGGTCTGTGGCTGCGATCGGCTGCGGTGCCGCCGCGGGCTGCGCGGTCATCTGCGGAGCGGGCTGCGCCATCGGGGCGGCCATGTACTGCGGCGCCACGGCATAGCGGTGCGGCTGGCTTTGGGTGATGACGATCCGGCCCTGCGCATCCTGTGCATCGGGCATTTCGTGACGCAGGTACAGCGTCGGGAAGCCGGGGGTTTCCATTGCCGCGCCGTGTTCGAGCATCAGGCGACCGTCGACCTTCTGGCTCATCAGCCACATGGCAATGCCCATCGCTTCGGGGAAAGGCAGGGCCGAGGGTTCCATCACCAGGGTCCGGCCAACGAACAGCTCGGAATGCTCAAGGCGGACACCGGTCTGTTCAAGGCCGTTGGCGGCGTTGGCAAAGATCGGTTCGGGACGTACCACCAGCGGCAGCGGGAACAGCATGTCGCTGGCTTCCAGCACTTCGTCAGGGGTAAAGATCATGTCGGACTGGCCCCAGTGGACCAGTTCGGGCACGTCATGTGCAACCAGCGTTTGCACGATGGCGTTCAGTGCTGCCAGCTTGCGGTCCAGTGGGTAGGACGGGCTTTCCTGGTGCTTGCCCATGCGGGACATCCAGGCCCGGATTTCCGGGGTGACGTGCATCGGGCCATCGCCGACGGTGACGCTGACGTGCATCTTGTGTGCGCTCAGCGCGTCGGAATAGTCAAAGCTTTTGGCGGCCAGGATCGGCGCGCTCAGCGCGGCGTTCAGTACGCCAGCGTCGACCTTGGCCCCGACCACCGAGATGATCGCGTGATAGTTCGGGTTGGTCAGAAGGATATGGGTATCACCTGCGGCGGGGCTGTGTGCCAGCGCCATGTCTTCGATGCCCATCCAGTCGTTGACGCAAGCCACCAACGCGCCGAAGTCGACCGGCCGCAGCGTGCGATAAAGAAGAGTTGCCTGTACGTCCATTGCCTTCAAGCCCCTATGGTTGCGTGACGTTGGACACAGGGATAGGCGGCGAATAGGGCAAATTTCGGGCTGATTTTTCACAAAATGTGATCATTGCGTGGCAATCCGGGTTTTCCTCCAGGGATTGTCACGCAATTGGAAACCAAAGCCGCGAAATCGCGCGTCAGTGCGAATAGGCGCCACGCGGGGCGCCATGCGACTCGAGCTGTGCCATCAACGACTTGGTGTTGCTGGTAAAGGCAGCATTGGCAGTATCTTTCAGATCTTCGACCAAAGAGAAGGCGCAGAAGACGGCGATGCAGGCCGGTGCCCCTACTTGCAGAATAACATTGGCGCGAAACATCGCGACCAGGTGATCGGTAACGTGATCGGTCTGTTTTGAAGATCTTTCGCGAGGCCTGTAGGCGCTTTTTCCAAGCGGTCCCATTTCGGCAAGCGCTACTTTATTGACCATCGGTCCGTTCCATCCCAGGTGCCCCGGGGATCAGCAATGGCGGTGAAAAGTGTCTAGAATGTGCAATGAATTTGAAAAACCCGAGACCAGGAAATTTTCTTGCGATGCCCGGATGTTCAGTCGTGGAACGTGGGTTTTTGCACGGCGTCGAGCGCGGGGCCCGCGTTCGATTCAAGCTGTTCGGTGATTTCGCTTGTCCTTGCGGCGATTTCGGCCATTATCCGGTTGGTTGCGTTGAAGGCAAGGTAGTGTCCGGTCCAGCCCGCAAGCGCCGCGGGCACAAGGATTCGCAGCGCCAGGTTGGTGCGGAACATCGTGCGCAGGTATGAGGTCTGGGCGTCCATCGCGTTGCCCTGGCGTTGCTGTGCGACGGTATCGGGCTTCCATCCGGAAAAGCGCGCACCGGGCCCGGCCTGCGCTTCGACCGCCGCGGGTTGCCGAAGCGGCGTGCTGCGAATGTCGACTTGTTTTGCCATTGCGCCACCCCCTTCGGTTTGCTGTTTTCGCAGCTTTCTCGCTAAGGGGGTAAAATGGTCAATTTAGGATGCCACAATGGCGATACCGGGGCAGGGCGGGCGACCTTGCCTAGTCTTGAGCGATCCGGTTGAGCCAATAGACCGCAAGACCGATGTTGGCGACGATGGTCAGACCAAGAAAAACGGTCGCCGTCGCCGCGCGCAACAGGCCCTCTTGCAGGAGCAGGGCCGAGGTTTTCGCGGTGATCCAGGCAAACCCTTTCGCGCCGCTGTCCTCTGGCACCTGATACAAAGTGAGCAAGATCGTTCCGGCGATCAGCAGACCGGCGATGAGCAACTTGATCGCCAACCGGTACCCGTTGCGGCTTGGGGTCAACGCAAGGCTGGCAACGGTCACCATGAAGGCCGCAGGTGGTACGAGCCAGAAATGCGCGCCTTCGAAATAGGCGGTCAGTTTCGGGGTCAGCGCGACGACCGTCACCAGGTTGCCGATCACGGCAACGATGCGGACAATGCTTCCCAGCTTGCCAGTCCCCGGTCGGGTGCGCAGCCAAGCCCCCAGAAACGTCGCGGTAAAGGGAAGGGACAGGAGAAAGCCAAGGGTCAGCGCGGTAATGCCCGCCGCTAACGACACCAACAAGGACCAGCCGGCCAGAAGCAGTTCGGCCATGCCCGTTCCCGATGCCGGGTTGCCGTCTGGCTCGGGCCTCTGTGTCGGCCCCGCCGCCGTTTCCCGGCTTGCGATCTTGCGGGCCAGCGCCTCTGCGATCCGGTCGACCTCGGACGGGGACAGAGAGGGGGCGCGGGATTGGGATTGGTTCGCGGTGTCGGCGACGTACCCCATGTCCGCTTTGCGTGTATCCTGACCTTGTGGCACAGACCCCGACGCGAACGCGATCCAGACAACAGCGGCAGCAACCGCCAGGCCCAGCACAACGCTTGCAGCCGCCAGCAGCCAGACCTGTCGGTTGACAGATTTCCGAACCGTTTCAAGGGCGTGGTGAAGCGTGTTGTCAAATTGGGCGGACTGATTGTCGTGCAGTGACTTCATCGCCGCAAGAATGCGCCGGTCCTGTGACAGCAAATGGTTTTTCTGTTTGACGTGCATGTCATCGCCGGGTTCGCGGTGTCTTGTACAACTCAAGCATGAAAAAAGGCGCCCCGGCAAGGGGCGCCTTTCGTGCCGTGATCGGGTGGGCCGATCAGCAGCTATAGTACATTGCGAATTCGACCGGGTGCGGGGTGGTTTCGTATTCCAGCACCTCTTCCATCTTCAGCTCGATATAGCCGTCGATCTGGTCCTTGGTGAACACGTCGCCGGCCAGCAGGTATTCATAGTCGGCTTCCAGTTCCTGGATGGCTTCGCGCAGCGAGCCGCAGACGGTCGGAATGCCGGCCAGCTCTTCCGCGGGCAGGTCGTACAGGTTCTTGTCCATGGCTTCGCCCGGATCGATCTTGTTGGTGATCCCGTCAAGGCCGGCCATCAGCAGGGCGGCAAAGCACAGATAGGGGTTCGACGCCGGATCGGGGAAGCGCGCTTCGACGCGCTTGGCCTTGGGCGATTCAGTCCACGGAATTCGAACGCAGCCAGAGCGGTTGCGGGCCGAGTAGGCGCGCAGAACGGGTGCTTCGAACCCCGGGACCAGACGCTTGTAGCTGTTGGTCGACGGGTTGGTGAAGGCGTTCAGCGATTTCGCATGCTTCAGGATACCACCGATGAAGTACAGGGCTTCCTGCGACAGGTCGGCGTATTTGTCGCCGGCAAACAGCGGCTTGCCGTCTTTCCAGATCGACATGTTCACGTGCATGCCCGAACCGTTGTCACCCTTGATCGGCTTCGGCATGAAGGTGGCCGAGCGGCCGTAGGCCTGTGCGACGTTTTGGATGACGTACTTGTACTTCTGAAGTTCGTCCGCCTGCTTGGTCAGCGACCCGAAAACCAGACCCAGTTCGTGCTGGCTGGTCGCCACTTCGTGGTGGTGCTTGTCGACCTTCATGCCGATGCGCTTCATGGTCGACAGCATTTCGGAACGGATGTCCTGGCCGTCGTCCGACGGGTTCACCGGGAAATAACCGCCCTTGTAGCCCGGACGGTGGCCAAGGTTGCCCATTTCGAACGCGGTGTCGGTGTTCCAGGCGGCGTGGTCGGCATCGACTTCGGCTGCGATCTTGTTCGGGGATACGGCGATGCGCACGTCGTCGAACAGGAAGAATTCGGCTTCGGGCCCGAAGTAGGACACGTCGCCAATCCCCGAGGACTTCAGGTAGGCTTCGGCCTTCTGTGCGGTGCCGCGCGGGTCGCGCTCATAGGCTTCGCCGGTGTCGGGTTCGACAACCGAACAGTGAATGCACAGGGTCTTTTCGGCATAGAAGGGGTCGATGTAGACGCTTTCGGTGTCGGGCATCAGCTTCATGTCGGAGTTTTCAATCGACTTCCAGCCCGCAATCGAGGACCCGTCGAACATGAACCCTTCGTCGAGGAAATCCTCGTCGACCAGGTCGGACATGACGGTGACGTGCTGCAGCTTGCCGCGCGGATCCGTGAACCGGATGTCGACATAGGCGACATCTTCGTCGGCAATAAGCTTGAGAACTGCTTCCTTGCTCATTCTCTTTCTTCCCTTTCTGTCTTTCGTGATCTCGACCCGGCGGAGTGTGCCGGTCCGTTCTGGGATATCTGGCGCGTGCCCCGGGGCCCGCGCCGGGGATCAGATGGCGTCCGAACCGCTTTCGCCGGTCCGGATGCGGATGGCCTGTTCGACCGGGCTGACAAAAATCTTGCCGTCGCCGATCTTGTCGGTCTTGGCGGCGTCGATGATCGCCTCGATGGCGCCATCGACCTGATCGTCGTCCAGCACGACTTCGATTTTCACCTTGGGCAGGAAATCAACCACATATTCCGCGCCGCGGTACAGCTCGGTATGGCCTTTCTGACGGCCAAAGCCCTTGACCTCGATGACGCTCAGCCCCTGGATGCCTGCTTCTTGCAGAGCCTCTTTCACCTCGTCCAGCTTGAATGGCTTGATGATGGCTTCGATTTTTTTCATGCCCTGTCTCCTCGCAGTATTCAATGGTGGCTCAGATCACGCCGCATGACGCGCTGCAACAGATGCGCCCATGAAAAGCGAACTGGCAAGAACGATTCACCGAGGTGGTGGTAAAAAATAATCGCAGCGATCAAAATTTGTGCGTTCTGCAAAAAGCAGGGCACAATTGCCCCGGGGACAGGGCGATGACGGGCGATCGTCACAGTAATAACGGGACGTCGCCCAACTCCTGCCTTTGATCACGACAATCCTCGCAAAGGTTGTGCTTTGCACACGTACATTGCTGGCAAGGAGACAAGAACAATGGCTCTGGGACTGATTATCGGCCGCCCGCTGGTGTGGGGCGGCCTGGCAGGTGCGGTACTGGTTCTGGATTCGGCGGGGTTGCTGGATACGATGATGGCACAAGCCAGCCTGATCGGCGGCACGTCGCAGGCGACGTCGCAGGAAGGCATGGAGCAGGATGTGACTGTCGCCCGTGACAAGGCGCGCGAATACCTGCCGCGCTATCTGGCGCAGGCGGTGCGGCAGCCCGCGCAGTGGGAAACCCAGGCGGTGCTGGTCGAACTGAGCGCCAATGGGGCCACCGAGCAGCTTTGGATCGAAGACTTCAAGCCGACCGAAGGTGAAGGCTTTGCCGGCACCCTGACCAACGATGCGCAAATGCTGCCCGATCTGGCAGCGGGCGCGCGGGTCGAGTTTTCCATGGGCCAGATCGTTGACTGGGCCTATGTCGAAAAGGGTGTCGGGTTCGGCTATTTCACCGTCCATGCCAGCCTGCCGTACATGCCCGCTGCCCAGGCCGCAGTGGCGCGCAATTTCCTGGCTGATCGCCCGTTGCCGTCGGGCTGGTAAGGCGCCGGACCCACGGCTAGGGTAGGGTGGCAACCGTTGGGAAATGCCGCCATGTCAGAGCTTTTGACCGCAGCACAGATGCGCGCGCTGGAACAGCGCGCGATGGCGTCGGGCGATGTCACCGGGGCAGAACTGATGAGCCGCGCCGGGGAAGGCGTGGTGGCTGCGATTTTCGAAACATGGCCGGATCTTCAGCAGGGCGCGCGCCGCGCCGTGGTGCTGTGCGGACCAGGCAACAACGGCGGCGATGGTTACGTCATCGCCCGGGTGCTGGCAGAGCGGGGCTGGACGGTGTCCGCCTTTGTCCTGGGCGATCCTTCGAAACTGCCCCCCGATGCGCGGGCCAATCACGACCTTTGGCTGACCTGTGCCCCTTTTGCCGACGTAAAGCCGATCGACACCCTGTCGCGCACCGATTGCGTCGCGGCCGATCTGCTGATCGACGCGCTGTTCGGGACCGGGTTGAACCGGGCGCTTGACAACGATCTGCATGCGGCACTTTGGCAGGCGCTGGACGGCGATACGCCGGTTGTCGACCGCGTGGTCGCGGTCGATGTGCCATCGGGGCTGTGCGCCGACAGCGGTCGCTTGCTGGGCCGGGACGGGTTGCGGACAAGCAGCAGTTGGGACGATGGGGCAGGGTCCTTGGGCACTGGCCACGCGCTTGCTGCCGATCTGACGGTCACCTTCCACGCGCCCCGTCTGGGTCATGTGCTGCAAGACGGTCCGCGTCTTTGTGGCCGGGTGGTGGTGAAGGATATCGGGTTGCCCGACCTTTCGCGTTCCGATCTTGTTTATGCGCGGCTTGTTGCGGCACCGGTGCACGTCGCCCGAAAAGGCTGTTTCGCGCACAAGTTCGACCACGGTCATGCCGTGGTCCTGTCCGGTGGGGCGGGGCGCAGCGGGGCGGCCCGATTGTCCGCCCGCGCGGCGCTGCGCATCGGGGCTGGTCTGGTGACGCTGGCGGTGCCGCCCGCCGCCGCAACAGAGGTCGCCAGCCAGATCACGGCCGAAATGCTGCGCGTCGTCCCGGATGCCGATGCGTTGTTCGACCTGCTTGGGGATGACCGGATCACAGCCCTGTGCCTGGGTCCGGGGCTGGGTTTGGGCCGGGAAGCCGCGGCGCTGGTCCGGCGCACCCTGTCCGAAAACCGCGGCACGGTTCTGGATGCTGATGCGCTGACGCTCTTGGCCCGGATGGACGATGCCTGGCGGCTGCTGCACCGCCGTTGCGTTCTGACACCGCATGGCGGCGAATTCGCGCGCCTGTTTCCCGATATCGCAGAGAGTCTGGCCGCCCGCCCGCAGACCGGCCCGGCAATGTCCCGCGTTGATGCCGTGCGGGCCGCCGCCCGACGGGCAGGATGTACCGTTTTGCTAAAAGGCCCCGATACGGTGATCGCCGGCCCCGATGGGGGTGTGGCGGTCCACGACGCCAGCCATGACCGCGCCGCACCGTGGTTGGCCACGGCCGGGGCCGGCGATGTTCTTGCCGGGGTGATCACGGGGCTGTTGGCGCGGGGAATGACCCCGTTCAAGGCGGCGAAGGCAGGGGTTTGGGTGCACACAGAGGCGGCTCGGAGCTTTGGTCCAGGGCTGGTGGCCACAGACCTGCCTGACGCGATCCCGCGGGTCCTGCGCGAACTGGCTGAGGGTTAGACGCGGCTGGCGGTCAGGTGTGGCAGGCCGGCCGCGACCTCGACCCCGTCGACGTACAGGATATGCGGCGCATCGAACACCAGCCCAAGCACGTCAACCGTTTGCGGACCAAGCGCGCGGATATGGGTCCCGTCTACAATCCGCGCGGCGGGCACCAGAACCTGTGCCGCACCGAACAGCGCCTTGGCGCGCCAGTCGCGCAGCAGGATCGGGCAGCTTGCCAATAGCGTGGCAGGCCCCTCTGGCCGGGCATTGCCAAGACTTCCGGGCGCAACCGAAACGCAGTCCGCCTCCAGCCGCAAGCTGCGAATAGCGCGCAGCGTCGCCATGCCCGCATCCCGCGTCACGATCCTGTCCCCGGGATTGAGGTATTCCACCGGCAGCGCGCCGTCCGAAGTATAGACCGTGGTGCCCGCAACCAGTGCACGATCCATGCCATCCGGCCCGCGCGGCCGCAAAGTGCCCGTCTGTGCCATCTTCTGTCCTGTGGTCTTGTCTGCTCTTTTTCGTCGAGCATAGGCAACAGAGGCTTAACCGGCCAGTGTTTTCTGCCCGACCGGTGCCGCGCGCGACGTGGAAGATTTTTCCACTCGCATCCGCTGCACGCCTTTGCTAGAGAACGCCGCATCTGTGCGGGTGTGGCGAAATTGGTAGACGCACCAGATTTAGGTTCTGGCGCCGCAAGGCGTGGGGGTTCAAGTCCCTCCACCCGCACCATCGGTTCCTCTGACATTTTTCAATTTCGATTGTTTGCCGGACGCGGGGCGAGGCTCTTCCTCCGATCTGTCCGCATTCGGGCGGTTTTCGACCCCTTGCGCAATGTCCGGGGCGGGTGATTGCCCTGAAACCTTTGCCAGGTTGTCGAGCCTGGCCTCCTGGGGAAAGATGCTGGACTGACTCGCCCCTGCGGTGCGGTGCGGATTTTGTCACAGTGCCGGAAGGGCGCGGTGCCGCCGCACCTTGGCCAACATGCGCGGGGTGGGATGTCTGGCGCCCTAGGCTGCGGTGGCCGTCGCGCCGGTCCGGTTCGGGGCACAGCAATCGCGCAGGATTTCGGCCAGTTGTCGCAACTGCGGGTCAAGCGGGCTGCTTTTGCGCCAGATCAGCCCGATCGTTCGGCTGGGTTGCGTGTCGGTGAACCGCGAGACAGACACGGCGGCGGCGTTGCTTTCGACGTCGACCGCCATTTCCGGGATCAGGGTCACGCCAATGCCCGCGCCGACCATCTGCACCAGCGTCGACAGCGAGCTGCCGTCCAGACCGTCACGGGGCAGCGTGGCCTGCATCTGGCAAAATGACAGCGCCTGGTCGCGGAAGCAGTGGCCTTCTTCCAGCAAAAGCAGGCGCATGGTGCGCAGTTCCTCGGCGCTGGGAATGGGTTGATCAGCATCGGCCCTGGGCCGGACCAGCACGAAGTTTTCGGCAAACAAAGGCGTTTCGACAAGCGCGGTTTCCGAGACGGGGAGCGCGACAATCGCGGTATCCAACTGCCCATCCAACAATTCGCACATCAGCCGGTCGGTCAGCGTTTCGCGCACCTGAAGGTCAATGCCGGGGTATTCCCGCCCCAGCCGTGCGATGATCCGGGGCAGAAGATAGGGCGCGATGGTGGGAATTACTCCCAACCGCAGCCGCCCGGCCAACCCGCTGCGCGCGGCGCGGGCAAGATCGCCCAGTTCGTCGACATCGCGCAGGATGGATCGGACCCGGGTGACAAACGCGTCTCCGATCCCGGTCAGGCGGACCTGACGGGCATTGCGTTCGAACAGGGGGGCGCCCAGTGTTGTTTCCAACTCTTTGATCTGGACGGAAAGTGCGGGCTGCGACACGGCGCAGGCGGCGGCGGCCTGCCCGAAATGGCCGTGACGGGCGACCGCATCGAAATAGCGAAGCTGGCGCAGCGTGATGTTGTTCATAATCTCTGATTATCACAGTGATGCGAAAATGCAATTTTTATAAATCAAAAAAAGACGCTACTGTTGCCCCAAGCCGGGAAAACCGGCCCCGGTGCGGCAGAGAGGGCCGTACCCGAACAGTGAGTTCAAAGCAGGGGGCGCAGGCGCAAGGCCACGCCCGAAGAACCGACAAAACTGGAGGGAGACCATGGACGGAAACGATATCGCAGCCGGCAAATGCCCGGTGATGCATGGCGCAAATACGTCGCTGAACACCACGGTGATGGATTGGTGGCCAAGCGCGCTGAACCTTGACATCCTGCACCAGCATGACACCAAGACCAACCCGATGGACCCGGACTTCGACTATGGCGAAGCGGTGAAGGGCCTGGATTTCGAAGCGGTCAAGGCGGACGTGAAGGCGCTGATGACCGACAGTCAGGACTGGTGGCCGGCGGATTGGGGCCACTACGGCGGCTTGATGATCCGTTTGGCGTGGCATTCGGCCGGGTCGTATCGCCTGGCTGACGGGCGCGGCGGCGGCGGTGCGGGCAACATTCGCTTCGCTCCCCTGAACAGCTGGCCCGATAACGGCAACCTCGACAAGGCGCGCCGCCTGTTGTGGCCGGTGAAGAAGAAATACGGCAACAAGCTCAGCTGGGCCGACCTGATCCTGCTTGCGGGCACCATGGCGTATGAGTCGATGGGGCTGAAGACCTTTGGCTTTGCCTTCGGCCGCACGGACATCTGGCACCCGGAAAAGGACACCTACTGGGGCGCGGAACGCGAATGGCTGGCGCCATCTGACACCCGCTATGGCGATGTATCCAAGCCCGAAACGATGGAAAACCCGCTGGCTGCCGTGCAGATGGGCCTGATTTACGTCAACCCCGAAGGCGTGAACGGCAATCCCGACCCGCTGGCAACCGGGGCGCAGGTGCGGGAAACCTTTGCCCGGATGGCGATGAACGACGAGGAAACCGCGGCGCTGACCGCGGGCGGCCACACTGTCGGCAAGGCCCACGGCAATGGCGATGCGGCCGCACTTGGGGCAGAGCCGGAAGGCGCGCCGCTTGAAAACCAGGGCCTGGGCTGGATGAACCCGCACATGGACGGCAAGGCGACCAACGCCGTGACGTCTGGTGTCGAAGGAGCCTGGACGACCAACCCAACCAAGTGGGACATGGGCTATTTCGACCTGCTGTTCGGTTATGACTGGGAACTGACCAAGTCGCCCGCCGGGGCCAACCAGTGGCGCCCGATCGACATCAAGGAAGAAGACATGCCGGTCGACGCGACCGACCCGACCAAGCGTGTCATGCCGATGATGACGGATGCCGACATGGCGATGAAAGTGGATCCGATCTATCGCGAGATCTGCGAAAAATTCATCGCTGACCCGGCCTATTTTGACGATTGCTTTGCCCGCGCTTGGTTCAAGCTGACCCACCGCGACATGGGGCCGAACACGCGCTATGTCGGCCCCGATGCCCCGACCGAGGTTCTGGTCTGGCAAGACCCGGTTCCGGCCGGCAGCACCGGCTATGATGTCGATGCGGTCAAGGCCGACATCGCCGCCGCGGGCCTGAGCGTGGCCGACATGGTCGCAACCGCCTGGGACAGTGCCCGGACCTTCCGCCAGTCGGATTACCGTGGCGGTGCCAATGGTGCGCGTATCCGGCTGGCCCCGCAGAAGGACTGGGACGGCAACGAGCCTGCCCGCCTGGCCAAGGTTCTGGCGGCGCTGGAACCGATCGCGGCCAAGCATGGCGCAAGCGTCGCGGACGTGATCGTACTGGCGGGCAACGTGGGCGTGGAACAGGCGATCAAGGCCGCCGGGTTCGACGTGGCGGTTCCCTTCGCCCCCGGTCGTGGCGATGCCACCGACGAGATGACCGATGCCGCGTCGTTCGACGTGCTCGAGCCGCTCGCCGACGGCTATCGCAACTGGGTCAAGAAGGACTATGCCGTCACGCCGGAAGAGCTGATGCTGGATCGTACGCAGCTTATGGGGCTGACCGCGCGCGAAATGACCGTTCTGATCGGCGGGATGCGCGTGATGGGAACCAACCATGGCGGCACGGCGCATGGCGTCTTTACCGACACCGTTGGCGCGCTGACCACGGATTTCTTCGTTACCCTGACGGACATGGCCTACAAGTGGGTCCCGATGGGCGATGGCACCTATGAAATCCGGGACCGCAAGACCGGCGCGGCAAAGTTCACTGCGACCCGTGTGGATCTGGTGTTCGGTTCGAACTCGATCCTGCGCGCCTATGCCGAGGTTTATGCCCAGGACGACAACAAGGAGAAGTTCGTCAAGGACTTCGTTGCCGCCTGGACCAAGGTGATGACCGCCGACCGCTATGACCTTGCGTAAGGCCGGATAACCGGAAAAGGCCAGGCACCCAGGTGCCTGGCAGTCACCCGGCTGGGCCCAGACATCCCCATTTCGCGATGCCCAGCCTGACTTTCACGGCCCGGTTTGTCCGGGCCGCTTTTTTGGCGCGATCTGTTTTGCCGCTTTGCTGCAACACGCGCTCTGGCCGTGCGCGCTGCGTCGTCTTCAACGCGTTTTTCCCCTTGCGCTGTCCTTTCGCGGCGGATTTGGCTGTCTTGTCTACGCGGGCTTCAGCCCGGCGGGTTGAGTAAATTTTGGGGGGAATATGCGAGGGCTTGTTGGGGGCTTTTTGCTTGTCCTTGGGGTTGGCGGTCTGGGCTATTGGGGCGCCCATCACCAGGCTGTACGAGCGGAACACAAGATCGCCGAGGGGGCCGTGACCGTTGCCGGCATGTCCACGCACGGTTTGCAGGTGCGCGTTTCGGGCCGCGATATCACCGTCAGCGGCCTGGCCGACAGTTCTAACGAGCGTGACCAGATCCTGACCGCGCTGAACGGCATTCCCGGGCGTCGCGTGGTCAATGACAACATCCGGATCCTGCCGGTGGAATCCCCGTTCACCAGTTTCGGCGAACGCCAGAGCGATGGCAGCGTGGCGATGGCGGGCTTTGCCCCCTCTGACGCTGCGCGCCGCGACCTGGACGGAGTTACAGGGGCCCGAAACCTTGCGCTGGCATCGGGCGCGCCTGTGGACTGGGCGCTGATCGTGACCCGTGCCAATGCCGCCATGGCCCCGCTGAACGAAGCCCGCTGGGAACTGAGTGACACCAACCTGCGGATGATGGGCACCGCCGCCACCAGCGATGAACGCGCGCAAACGCTGGCGGTGCTGGACAGCCTGCCGGACGGGGTGACGGTGGACACCGATATCGCGCTTGTGCTGGACGATGCCGCGCTGTCGGCGCTGATCCGCGCTGCTGCGGAAAGGATTGTTGCCGGGGCAGACCATGGCGCGACCGTCACGGTAAATGGCCGCGATGTGACGATCACGGGACTTGCCGGATCACCGGACGAGCGCGACGCGCTGATTGCCGCCTTGCAGGGGATCGGCCGGGTGGGCACGGTGATTGACGATTTGCGCGTGCTGGACCGGATTTCGCCCTTTACGACATCTGCGCTGAAGTCCGACGGCGGGCTTTCGATGCGGGGCCATGTCCCGTCGGAACTGGCGCGTGGCCTTGTTGGCGATGCCGCCGCGGGGCTGGACCTTGCCACCGGCGCGCCGGCTGGCTGGATCGACGCCGTGGCACTGGCCAATGGTGCGCTGTCAAGGATGATCGACGGCGACTGGCAATTGTCGGACACCGCGCTGACGCTTCGCGGCACGGTGCTGGACCCTGCTGCCCGCAACGCCGTGTTGGCGGCGCTGGGCAAGCTGCCCGACGGATTTGACCTGACCACGAACCTGCAAATGCTGGATGACGGCGCGCCCCCCGCGTTCGACCTGACCTACACCGCCGCCAATGGCGCTGTGGTGGCGGGCAAGCTGCCGTTCGGCATGGATGCCGCCGCCGTGGCCCGCGCCCTGGGGCTGACCAATGCCCAGGGCACGCCACAGACCGCGCTGGTCGACAACGGGCAGGCCGGGGCGGTGACCGCCGCGCTGGCCGAGCTGGGCCGCTGGCTGCCGCAGACCGAAACCGCGAAACTGGGATGGCAGGACGGGGTGCTGGTGCTGGACGCGGTTTTCGGCCCCGGCGCCGACGTGACCCAGATCACCGCCCAGATGCAGGATCGGCTGCCGGGCGCGATCGTGAAACTGCGCTATGCCAATGCCAGCGAATTGCCGCCTGACGACACGCTGCGCAACAACGCCGCGACCGGGCAGGACGAAAGGTTTGCCGGGGGCTTCTGGCTGCCGGTGCTGGAGCCGTTCGACCCGACACCGGCGAATTGCGAAGCGCGCGGCAACGCGATGATGCAGGCGGTGCAGATCAATTTCGTCACCGGGTCGGCGACACTGGACGCGGCCTCGCTCGATGACATCAACCGCATCACTTCGTTGATGCGGGTGTGCGTGGTGCAAGGCGGGCTGCGGGCCATCGTCGGCGGCCATACCGACGACGTCGGCTCGGACCAGGCCAACCAGTTGCTGAGCCTCGACCGGGCGTGGGCGGTGCGGCAGGCGCTGATCGCGCGCGGCATCCCCGGGGAGGCGGTCGAGGCCGAAGGCTATGGCGAAACCCGGCCGATCGCCGACAATGCGACCGAGGCCGGCCGTGCCGCCAACCGCCGGACCACTATCGAATGGACAGACGTCCGCTGAACCGTCGAAGGAGACGACAACATGTTTCGTGAATGGGGATTCCTTCTGTCCGAGATGATGGGCCTGATCGTTCTGGCCGCGCTTCTGGGGCTGTTCGTGGGCTGGCTGATCTGGGCCGGGCGCGGAAAGGTCAAGGTGATCGAGGCCGACCCGGAGGTTGAATCCGAGCGTGACCGGCTGCGTGTGGATCTGGAGATCTGCCGCCGCCAGCACGAGGAAAAGGACACCCAACTGGCCAGTCTGCGCGAAGAACGCGACGCGGCGCGCAAGGTCGCGGCAACCGCGGCGGCGTCTGTACCCGCCGCAGGGCGTGCGGTGGTGGAAATGGAAAGGGCTGCGGCGCTGAAAGCGCCTGCACCTGCGCCGGCGGCAGAGCCTGCGCCGGTGGCAGATCCCGAGCCCACCCCGGATTTTGACGGGGATGGCCTGCGCGAAGGTACGGACGAAGGCATCAAGCCCAGCACGCTGGAGGCGGCCCGCGACGGCCAGCCCGACGATCTGAAGCAGATCAAGGGGATTGGCCCCAAGCTGGAGCAGCTGTGCAACCGGCTGGGGTTTTATCATTTCGATCAGATCGCGGCCTGGAGCGCGGATGAAGTCGCCTGGGTCGATGCCAACCTCGAAGGGTTCAAGGGCCGCGTCAGCCGCGACGGCTGGGTCGAACAGGCCAAGGTTCTGGCCGAAGGCGGCGAAACCGAATTTGCCAAGCGGGTGAAGGACGGTGACGTCTACTGAGCCGGCCTGCCGCTGCAAACTTTGGGCCAGGCGGGGCGCGATGTGCCCCGGCTTTCCTGTCTGCCGCGCTTACGGCAGGATTGCCAGCCAGACCCAGATCGTGCCGATGCTGAGCGTCGTGGCGATCAGCACCGACGAGGCCGCGACCCGCCGCGCCCGGCCATACATGTTGGCAAAGACATAGATATTGATCCCCGGTGCCATCGATGCGGTCAGCACCGCGGACCGGAACGCCGCCTTGGGCAGTCCGAACAGCGATCCGAGTGTCCAGGTGATCGTCGGGTGCAACACCAGGGTGACAGCGCAGACATAGGCGATGACGCGCAGGTCGCCCTGCGGCTTGTAGCGGAACAGCACGCCGCCCATGCCGAACAGCGCGGCGGGCAGCGCCGCGCGGATCATCATGTCCAGCGCATCGACCGCCGGGCCGGGCAGAGGGATGTTCAGCACGTTGAAGATGACACCCAGCCCGATGCCGATCACCAGGGAATTGCGGAACATCGCGCGCCCCACGGTCAGCGGCAGACGGCGCAGCCCGGTGCCGTGGGCGCGGGCGATTTCCATTGCGGTGATGCCGATGCCATAGCAGATCGGCGCGTGGATCGCGACGATGGCATAGTTCGCTTCCAGCGCATCGGCACCATAGGCGCGTTCGGTGATCGCCAGCCCCAGCATCAGCGAGTTGGCGAACAGGCAGCAAAAGCCGATGGCGACCGCATCCTCCCAGTCGCGGCCGAACAGGACGCGCGCGCCGAACAGGCCGACGAAGAAACAGGTGACGGAACCGGTGTAGAAGCTGACCAGCAAGGCCGGGTCGAAATGCGCGCCGATGTCCAGCGTCCAGATCGCCCGGAACAGCAGCGTCGGAAAGGCGAAGGTCTGGGTGAATTTCATCAGCCCGTCGACCGCGTCATCGGAGAACCACTTGCGCCAGACCGCGACATAGCCCGCCCCGATCACGAGGAAGACGGGCATGATGACGTCGAGCAGCGCTTGCATGGCAGACCGGGGTTTTGCGGGATGGGCGGGGGAATTCGAGTATTTGGAGAAAGATGAAAAGGGGGGCGTGCCCTGTTCGGAACGGGCTAGAACGGGTAGCGGATCACCATGCCGTCGTAGGCGGGGGTGACGTTGTCGGGGGTTTCGGCGGCGACCGTGGCATAGTCGAGGTCGATGTGCATGTTGGTCAGCACCGCGCGGCGCGGTTTCAGCTGCGCGATCCAGGCCAGCGCCTGGTCGAGATGGGAATGGGTCGGGTGCGGGCTGCGGCGCAGCGCGTCGATGATGAAACAGTCGAGATCTGCGAGCGCGGGCCAGGCGTCGTCGTAGATGCGGGCCACGTCGGGCAGGTAGGCAAGGTCTTGCACGCGGAAGCCAAGCGCGTCGATGGCGCCATGGTTCACCCGGAAGGGGCGCAGCGTGACGGCGCCGCCGCCGCCGGTGACGGTCACGTCGCCGTCGATCGTATGCATATCGAGGATCGGCGGGTAGGGGCTGCCCTCGGGCTGGATGAAGGCATAGCCGAAGCGTGAATAGAGGCTGTTCTGGGTGTCGCCATCGGCCCAGACCGGCAGACGCTTGCGGGTGTTGAAGACGATCTGGCGCAGGTCGTCGATGCCGTGCACGTGGTCGGCATGGGCATGCGTGAAGACCACCGCGTCGAGCGTGCCGACCCCGGCATCCAGAAGTTGCGCGCGCATGTCGGGCGTGGTGTCGATCAGCACGCGGGTCGTGCCGTCGGGCGTTTCGCGTTCGACCAGCATCGAGCAGCGGCGGCGGATGTTTTTCGGGTTCGTCGGGTCACAGTCGCCCCAGTGTCCGCCAAGCCGCGGCACGCCCCCCGACGATCCGCAGCCCAGGATGGTGAAGCGCAGCTCTCCGCTCATGCGGCGGCCCGCCATGCGGAAACCTTGGAAAACAGCCGGTCGAAATTCGCCTCGGTCTGCCGGGCGAAGGCGGCATAGTCGAGGCCGTAGAGGTCTGCGCCGACCTGAGCGGTATGGACCGTGTAGCCCGGTTCGTTGCGCTTGCCGCGATAGGGCGGCGGGGCGAGGTAGGGGCTGTCGGTTTCCAGCAGGATCCGGTCGACCGGGGCGGCGGCGAAGATATCGCGCAGGTCCTGGCTTTTGGGGAAGGCGGCGATGCCCGACATCGACAGGTAGAAACCGAGATCGAGCGCGGCGCGGGCGAGCTCTGCCGAGGAGCTGAAACAATGCATGACGCACGAATAGGGTTTCGTGCGATAGCCTTCCGTCAGGATCGCGGCCATGTCGTCATCGGCGGCGCGGGCGTGGATGATCAGCGGCAAGCCGGTTTCCTGGGCGGCGGCGATGTGGATGCGCAGGCTTTGTTTCTGCACCTCGGCGCTGTCGGCGGTGTAATGATAATCGAGCCCGGTTTCGCCGATGCCGACGAATTTCGGATGCTGGGCCAGGGCGACCAGGTCGTCCACCGTGGCCATCGGTTCTTCGGCGGCGCTCATCGGGTGGGTGCCGGCGGCATAGAACACCGCGTCATGTGCCTCGGCGATGGCGCGCACCTTGGGTTCATTGCGCAGGCGGGTGCAGATCGTGACCATGCGGTGCACGCCCGATTGCACGGCGCGGTCGATGATCTCGGCGCGGGTGTCGTCGAAGTCGGGGAAATCCAGGTGGCAATGGCTGTCTGTGATCTGCGGCGTGGTCATGCGTGCGTCCGTCTGTCCTTGCGCCCCGGTATGGGGGAGCGGGCAGGCAGGGTCAAGCCATCGCCGCGGCCGCATCCTGAAGCCGCAGGAAGGCGTCCAGCAACAGGCTGGCCGGGTCGACGTTGACCGCCCTGGCGTGGCGGGTGCGTTCCGCGGTGTCCTGCGCCATCTGGGCCCAAAGCCGGCCGTGCTGCGGGTGCGGGGCCAGCCGGGCAAGCACGGTGGATTCCCCCGGGGCGGCCTGCTGCGCGGGGGGCGCGCCGGTGGCGCCGGTGCGGGCCATTCGCGACAGGGCGGTGTCCAGCAGCCACAGCATCAGGTCCAGCACCTCGGGTTTGCCCCGGGCACCGCCGGTTTCGGCCAGCGCCAGCGCGCGCGGCCGGTCCATGCGGGGCAGGGTGCCGAGAAGGGCGATCAACTCGGCATAGAGTTTCAGGCCGTGCAGGTTTTCAAGGCGGATCGCTTCACCCACCGACCCGGCGGCGAGCTCGGCCAGCGCCAGCGCGGCCTCTGGCGCGACCTCGACCCCGGCAAGGGTCAGCGCGGCGGTCATATCCTGCGGCGAGAGCGGCGACAGACGCAGAGTGCGGCAGCGTGATCGGATCGTCGGCAGTAGGCGCGATGGCTGGTGGCTGATCAGCAACAGCGTGGTGCGGGCCGGCGGTTCTTCAAGCAGTTTCAGCAACGCATTGGCCGCGTTCACGTTCATTTCGTCGGCGCTGTCGACGATCACGACGCGGCGGCCACCGTCGGCCGAGGACAGGGCAAAGAAATTCTTCAGCCGGCGCACCTCGTCCACGGTGATTTGCGCCTTCAGCCGCTTGGTTTTTTCGTCGTAGGGACGACGCAGGGCAAACAGCCCGGGTTCAGAGCCCGCATGGATGCGGTGGACGACCGGATGGTCGGGGCCGATGTCGAGTGTCGCGGGTGGCGGCGGGGCACCGAACAGCCCGTCGTCCTGTGCCGGTGGCGTCGCCAGCAGAAAGCGCGCGATGCGCCAGGCCAGCGTGGCCTTGCCAACGCCCAAGGGGCCGGTCAGCAGCCAGGCATGGTGCAGCCGGTCGCCGGCAAAAGCTTCGAGGAATTCGCGCTCGGCATGGTCTTGCCCGATCAGCCGGGGGGTTTCGCGCGGGTGCGGCGCGCCCGACACGCGATCGGGTTCGGGCAGGTCGTCGCTCATGGCAGGCGGCCGTGAAGGGCGGCGCGGATGTCCTGCGCAACGGTTTCCGGGGTTCGGGCGCCGTCGATCACCCGGAATCGCGCCGCATATTCGCGTGCCAGATCCAGAAACCCGTCCCGCATCCGCTGTTGCAGCTCCAGCCCGAAATCCTCGAACCGCTCTTCGGCGGTCTTGCGCGCCTTGGCGCGTTTCAGCCCCTCGGAGGGGTCCATATCGACCAGAAGGGTCAGATCGGGTTCAACCCCGATCATCAGGTCGTGCAGTGCATCGACCTTGGCGCGCAGATTGCCGCGCGACAGACCTTGGTACATCCGGGTGGAATCCGCGAAGCGGTCGCAGATCACGATCTTGCCAGCCGCCAGCGCCGGGCGGATCGTGCGTTCCAGATGGTCGCGCCGGGCAGCGGTGAACAACAGAAGTTCGGTTTCCGCCGACCAGCGGTCGGGATCGCCCTGCAACACCAACGCGCGGATCTCCTCGGCCCCGGGACTGCCGCCCGGTTCACGGGTCAGGACAACCTCGTATCCCTCGGCGCGCAGCGCGTCGGCCAGCAGCCGGGCCTGCGTGGACTTGCCCGAGCCGTCAATGCCTTCGAAGCTGACGAACAGACCCCCGGTCACATCGTCCCCTGGTCCGGGGTCATGCCGAACTGGCGCAGAATGGCCTGTGCCGCGGTGGTGACGCGCTTGAGCACGCCACCTTTGCCGACGGCCGTTTCCGCCACCAGTGGCACGCGCTGTTCGGGCAGGCCTTCGGGGCGGATGACCAGTTCCGCGATCTGCTGGCCGGCGCTGATCGGCGCCTGGATCGGGCCGGTATAGACCACCTCTGCCGCCACTTCGCCCTGCCCGGTGACCGGCAGCAGCATGTTCAGGTCTTTCCGTGTCACCAGCCCGACGCCGGGGGCATCGCCCATCCAGACCTCTGCCTCGGCGACGCGCTTGCCGCCCTCGACAACGGTTTTTTCGGCGAACTGGCGGAACGCCCAGTTGACGATGGCTTCCGATTCCTCGGCTCGTGCCTTGGCGCTGTCCAGACCGGTGATCGCAAAGATCACCCGGCGGTTGCCCTGTTTGGCGGAACCGACAAGACCATAGCCCGCTTCCTGCGTGTGGCCGGTTTTCATCCCGTCCGCGCCGATCCCAAGCCCCAGCAACGGGTTGCGGTTCATGCGGTTCTGGCTTTCCTTTTCATCGAAAAGGAACTCTTTTTCGGCGAACATCGGATAGAATTCCGGGAAATCCGCGATGATATGGCTGCCCAGAAGCACAAGATCGCGCATCGACATCAGGTGGCCCGTGGCGGGCCAGCCGTTGGAATTCTGAAAAGTCGAATTGGTCATGCCCAACTGCTGGGCGCGTTGTGTCATCAGCCGGGCAAAGCCCGCCTCGGTTCCGTCCGGGCTCAGCGCCTCCGCGATCACGGCGCAGGCGTCATTGCCAGACAGGACGATGATGCCGCGAAGAAGGTCCTCGACCCGGACGCGCTCTCCGGCTTTCAGGAACAGTGTCGAGCCGCCGTAGTCCATCGCGTGCTGCGATACGCGCAGTTCTTCGTTCAGGCGCAGGCGGCCGTCGCGCACCGCCTCGAAGGCGATGTAAAGCGTCATGAGCTTGGACATCGACGCCGGGGGAAGCCGTTCGTCAGCGCGTTTGGCAAGCAGCACCGTGCCCGTGGTCTGGTCCAGCACAAACGCCGCAGAGGCGCGGGTGTCGAACGCATGGGCGGGCAAAGCCAGAGCCAGCGCAGTTGCGCAGCTGGCAAGAAATCGGGTCAGGCGCAGGGACATGGGCAGCGTTCCTTGCAGATCGGTCTTAGTTGGTCACGGCATAGGCATCAGCAAAGCCCATGCCCTTGATGGTTTTCAACAGGGTGTCCTGTTCGGATTTGCTTTGTGCCGGGCCGACCAGAACACGCCAGAAGGTCTTGCCGCTGGAGCTTTGTTTCTTGACTGTCGGCACCATACCGCTTTGGCGCAGGGCGGTCGCGGTATTGCTGGCATTTTGTTCGACGCTGAAGATGCCGATTTGCAGATAAGGTTTCGACATCGACGACGACGCAGCAGGTTTCGGCTTCGGCTTGGCCGCAGGTTTCGGCGCGGCGGCCGGGGCAGGGGCGGGATCGTTCAGCGCGGCGGCGGCCGTGGCTGCGACCGGGTCGATTTCCGATGTTGCCACGGTTGACGGCGCATCCAGCGCACCGGTTGCCGGTGCTTCTGCCGGTTCCGGCATCGGCTCTTCCTCGATCGCGGTTTCGCGGCGCAGCGCCACGACCGAGAGCTTCGCGGGCTGACCGGCCAGCATTCCAAGCGCGGCGGCGGCATCCGAAGAGATCTGCAAACGCGGCCCGGGGGTTTCGCGTTCCTTGCGGAACAAGGCCCCAATCACGTATTTGCCGTTTTCCTCGTTGCGGATGATCACGCGCTCGGGGTCCTTCACATCGGGATGCGCGGTCCAGACACCGCCCAGCGACGGGCGACCGTCCCAAAGCCCGGATTCCTTGGTCTGGAATATCTCGGGGGCTTCGACATCGCGTTCAACAGGCTTTCCCGGCCGCGGGGCCGCTGCGGTGCTTTCCCCGCTTTCGGTCTTGGGTTGGAGGAAGCCGGGCATTTGGCCGTCTTCGCATCCAGACAGCGCAAACGCTGCGGCAAGCAGCACTGGTACCGATACAAACCGCTGCCGAAAAATGTGTTTTCCGCTCATTCTCGCCCCTTAGCCTGCCTGTCGTCCGCCCCGCAGGGCCCGGTATTTTCCGGATTTTCCTGCCATGTCCACGTTTTGTGCGGACGATTTAGCCAAAGGATACCCGTTTGAACCCATCATGAAAAGCCGCTGCAAGGGTTTCGGCGGATTTTCCCCGGAGCCTGCTTCTAGAATCGCCAGAGGCCCGCTAAAGCAAGTGAACCGGAGGGGTGGCAGAGTGGTCGATTGCGGCGGTCTTGAAAACCGTTGAGCGTGAGAGCGTTCCGTGGGTTCGAATCCCACCTCCTCCGCCACTTGCCCTCGCGAAAGCGTTCTCCCGAGCCGGCTGCGGCCGAATTTTTCCGTTGTTTTCGAGGGTTATGCGGGTCGGGCTGAGCACTAGCAGTAGCGCCAGGTGGCCCAAAAGCGGTCTCTAAGGGGCGATTTTCTCCGGACCTCATGACTTCGCCCTTTTGGTGATTAGCTTGCAAGATACTGTATCGAAACAGATTTTGTGCCCGGCACCTGAGCACTTCGACGCCAGCGGCGTTTGGTCGAACGGGACAGAAATCGAACACTCGCCAAAAAAAATCGGCAAGTGAAAGAATGGACTGCTCCGTCAAATTCCTTTGACGAATGCCTATCTTCGCGAGGAAGAGTGTTCCTCAGAAACCGCTAAAGGCTCTTGGCAAGCGCATCAGCAAAGCGCTTCAAGCCGCGACGCTCTGAGATACGACAAACACCAAGTTCAACTGCCCGGATGAGTACACCGTCTGCTACAGCCCTTGCAAATTCTGCTGCATGTCCGACCTCGTAGTGAGAGGAAGGCGCGTCGTCCACTGTCCGCGGATAGACCAGCACCACCTCGGAAATCCCCGTTGCGCGCGAGAACGCCAACGATTCATAGATATCGGCATTGGAAATCGAGGTAGAAGAGCGAGCCACATGCCCTTTGTATTTTGCATCCACGATGACCCGGCGCGAACCAGTGGCATTGGGAATCGTTACAATCGCGTCGGGAACGACGTTGAGCACCCTGACTGCCCCATCCTGCGTTCGCGTCCCAAGCCTATTTGGTGACTGTAGCAGCACATTCTTGGGTAAGAGTGCGTTGCGGAGAGATAGCGACACGAGCTGCTCCCAAACCTGCCATGTCTGCATGACGTAGCCTGGCGCAAGAGCATTCTTGGGATCATAGGCGCCACCAAGACCCCGCAGGATGTCGAGAGAAAGATCAAATGTTGGTTGCCAAGCGCGCGAACGGCTCGGCAACCGGCGATCCTGTAGACGTGATGGCCTCTGTTGATGCGGCAGATGTTGCGCAAGACGCTCAAGACGCACGCGGGTTTCGACGTCGGGAACGATGGGCGCGAGACCTGCCGCAGCCGCCCTGACTACCGCGTTGTAGGGATTTTCACGGGTGAACGACGTAACAGATTGCGGAAAGCCTTCCTCTGTTGGAACAGACAAATCCTCGGGGTCAAAATCCCCTTCAATGGCAAACTCGCTGTGGGACAAGCGGCGATAGGTTCGCAGCGGTCTACGCTGGTTCTTCCAGTACATCTCGATCAGAGAGCGCCCGATCAGCGTCGCAAGATCAGATGTCGCGCGGGCCGATGATTTCAGTCCCTCGTTGTCGAGGAGTCGCCCATGATGTGAAAGCGTGGCCAGAAGGAAGAAATCTTCACGCCATCCGGGTGCATTGCCGAGAAATTTTGGCGCAATTTCGAGTTCCAGACCTGATGCAAGGACAAGCAAACCCGCCACGTTCTGAAACTGATAGCGGTCGGCATTAATGGATAGCGGAACGCTCTCCAGTCCGAGGAGCCCGCGCAAACGGTCTCCGGCACGGAGCAAAAGTTCGCGCGCGGTGGACGCCGAAACAACGCTACGCTTGGCAATTTCCTCGTGGAGAGCCGAAGGCTTCGCATACTCAACAGCTGTGAAACGCTGCCATGGGCGCATGACGATTAAACAGCCTTTTGGGACAGGGCGACGAACAGATCATAAACCTGCGAAGCATCAATGCTCACCGGACCATTGATCATGGCACGGGGTGCATCCCCGAAGGACGTCTCTTCCAAGCTGTAGGGGTTTCCGGCAATGCCGCGATCTGCGTTCAACGCGATGGCGGTTCCGCGTACATCACCGAAGAACGCTTCATCGATGTGATTTTTGACCGTCCGCCATGCTGTCGCAAAATGGGCAAGAGCGTCAGCCACGTTTGAGGGCTTGGCATTGTTGGCCATGAGCACGCCGTGACCAATCCTGAATTCTGGCCCTCGTCCGAGCGCAATTCTCTGGTTTACCGCATCAAAAGCCTGAATCGCAGCCTCGCTCACATCGTCTGCGGAACTTGGGCTCGGCGGCAAACTTGCCATCGGTGTCGCGGCAACTCCGAAATGCGCCCTCAAAACCGAAGACTTGGGTTCCAGATTGAAAGGAGCCCAACGCCGAAGGAAGGCTACATCCAGCGGCTCGACCGAGACATCCGCCTGGTTCATTGCTGCTAGTATGTACAGCCTCGATGGAAAAGCATACTCGATCAGATCGCCGTCCGCCGGATTGATCAAATCGAAGAACTGTGTTGCGGGCGTTGACTTGCCGTCCGGTGCAAGGCGCTTGTCGGATTCGATGGCGACGATAGCTCCACCGAAAACTTGTACGGTGGGGCCGCGGTTGATTTCATCTATGATAAGCAGCGCCGCGCTGTCCGGCTGCTTTGCATACTCACTGGCACGGTAGAGAATACCTTCGGTAATTCTGAACGTACCCGGCGGTGTACCTGTGCGGACGTCAGGCATCACGCCTGTCAGGAAATCACGGTACTTGCTGGACTGATGAAGAACGCAGCGAAAGACCTTCCGGTTGGTGGACGTCCCGATTGACCCCGGCAGGCTTGTCGTAGGCGTGGGCGGGATTGGGACTGGTGCACCTGGCTTATGAATCGGCGTGCTGGAGTGCCCCTTAGCTTCAAAGAGGCTGGCAACCTCACTTAGCAGCATGGACTTGCCCGTGCCCGGCGGCCCGGCAAGCAGGACGTTGCGGCGGTTTTCCAGCAGATCCAGAATGTCGTTGGCGTCAGACATGTGGGTATTGTTCTTTTGTTACAAGGTCTAGAAACGCTGACTTGCAGCCGTCGTCGAACCAATCCTGCGCAAACTTCTTGATTTTCGGGTCCCAATTTTGGGTAAGAAGACTCGTTTCGGTCGTGAAATACAGCCAAATATCTCCGTTGGCTTGCTGGAACATCATGAAAACCGAACGACCTCCATTGGGATCGTTTTGGATCAAGCCATCAAGCGCAAACTCAGAGATGCGTGCTATTCGGCATTCATTCGGGCGCGCATCAGTGGCAGGCCATATCTCCATCGTGGCGCTCTTATCGCCAGTCGGTTCATTCCAAGTGACCGTGCCACTCAGAACTTCGATTTGAGACGTAACCCCTTTTGCCTTGCGTGTCTTGATTGTCTTGTTCGGGAACATGCGTCGAAATAATGGTAAGAACTCGGTTTCCGGTCGAAAACGCAGATCGCGAGCGCCCCCCCCGCTGTCGGCGTCATTTGACTTGGCGATAAACTTTCGACGATCTCCGTCTTCGATATTTTGAAGGAGAACCCGTTCAATGGTCTGCGAGCTACTGCTCATCGTACAACCTCGTTGGATTTTTCTTGGATGCTGCTGACGAACTCGGAGCTGACATAGGGTATCGCGCCCAGTTTGCGCGCGCATTCCACCCGTTGGGCACTTGGTTCACTTCCCGCTTCTGCGTTTCGGAGCCAAGCCGAAAGCAGGACATCTTCTGTGACGGTGGACGATGTCTCTCCCTGTATTGCGGGCTGGCCGCGATCCAACAGGGGGAAGTCCTGCAACATGAGCCGTAGGTCATCCTCGGAACAACCATAGGCGCGTGCGACCAGAACGTCCGCTTCGCAGCGCAGTTCGGCAATGCGCCAAACATTCTCAAAGCTCGAATTTTTTGACTGGTCAAGCTCATGCAATTTTTGGGCGAGGCCAATCAGGCGCTGTGCGGGGAGTGAACTGATATCAAGGTTGGGTAGTCGAAGGGAGAGCAGGACGAAGTAATTCACTGTCGTCGTAACGATCCGCCGAAGCAGCCAATCGAAGGGAAGCGAGTTGACAATGGCGAGCCAAAGGAAAAGCCGATCATCCGATGGGTCATTGGGGAAAGAAATCGTCGGAACCTTGTTCCCGCAGACGACCTCTGGCGGGATCAACGCTGCCATCATTGATCGTTCGTTGGTTTGCCCTGTAATGTCACAAAAACCTACGCGCATACGCCGAGAGCGCCGCGAAGCTTCTGCGGACGCTACTCTCAACGGCAGCCAGAACTGTGGTGCGACCCTGCTTTGTCCTGGCGGGAGATTGTACCAAACGGCGCTTCTTCCTTCACCAGAGACATAAGACTTGCACCCCAGACGGTGAGGTTGGACCATTCGGCCCTCAATGACGGGAAGGCATCCTTTTTCTGGCCGTTTCACGAAATAGCGGCGGCCGTGAGTCATATCGATCTCACGGCAAAACTCAGGATACCAAGGTGAATCCCCCGATGAGATCACCGATCCGTTGTACTGCATTTTCTTGAACAGATGCCATTCCTCTGCCGAGCGCACTTCGGGAAGAGTAAGGTCGGAGCGCAAATGCCCGATATCCTTTAGCGCAAGACGTACCTGCGGTGCGGGTATGACGCGCTCGGTATTGGCACTTGCATGGCCAATCTTCACTGTCGTGAGTGCCTTGCTGGAACTAGCCTTGCGGCGATAATTCACAACTAGAAACTTAAAACGCGTGTCAATAGCGAAATGCCTTGCACGATTCTCCATTATGGTGAAAGCAAGATCATCCGTACCTTCTACCAGCGCCCGGCGCAGAGTTTCAGTGCTGAGCGAGCGGATCAGGCCTGCCGGAACCAAGAGAGCGCCATGTCCGCCTACGCGCGTCAGCTTGTAGAGAAGCTCGGTAAAGGCGACGTAGAGATCAGGCTCGCCTTTCGCCAGGACCGGGTAGCGCTCAATAAGTGATCCCGCCATTGCGGCGCGCTCGGTTTTTGCTTTTTCGTACCCAGCAAGTGATTGGAGGCGGTAGCTCGCTCCGTAGTCGCGGGTTTCGCCGTTCGCTTTGGCGTATTCATGCCGTGTCAGTTTGACCTTTTCCCAAGGAGGGTTTGCGATCACGACGTCAAAACCGTCTTCGCTTAGCTCAAGCCAAGTGGCGTCAGGTACAAGCAGGCTGTCCTGTGCTCGCCAGCGGGCGCACATCGTTGCGATGGCATCCAGGTCATCGGTCAGCGACGCGAGTGACAACCGAGTGCCGCGCAAAGCCAGCGGTGAAAGATCGGCGGCATAAACGGACTCGCGAAGCCATTCGCTGGCTAGTAGACGATCCGGTCCACAGGCTACGATGGAAACTGCAGTCAGCAATATCCCGGCACCGCAGGCTGGATCGAGAACCTTAGCCCCTTTCGTGAAATGCACCTCCACACTGTGAGCGAGATGCAGGGCTAGCCGAAAGTCCGTGTGATACGCGCCGTTATTTCGTTGTTCACTGTGATCAAGTGCTTCCCGAGCCAGCGCGCTTAAGCAAAGCGAGGGGTGGATGCCAGTATCATTTAACAGCAGAACAAGCGCTTTCGCGTCATCAAGCAGGCGTTCAGGGGCCATCAAGGGTTTGATAGCGAACTTCGAGCAAAATGCTTGAAAATCAAATCCACCAAGGCGGGCAGATACCGCTTCCAATAGCTGGAAGCGCAACTCGTCGTTGTTCCCGCGATAGCGTCTCAGGTATTGAGTTATGTAGGCATCGGCCTTTGCAAGGCGTTTGCCCTCGACTGTACTGGATGGTTTCATGCGGCGTCGCGCTTTGCTTCCTTGGTCTTCTCGATGCAGAAAAGCAGCTCTCCGACGTCGGAGGCGGCTTTGCTGGCGGCTTTGTTGGGGCGATAGCGACCAATATTCTGGAGCGAATGAACGCTGAGTTCTCCGATGCCAGCTAGAGAATCGGAAAGCGATTTGATCGGGACGTGACCTTCGGTGCTATAGGATAGGAAAATGCGGCGAGCCGGGAGTTCTGAAACAAGGCGCTCGATAGCCTTCGCGGCTCTGACTTTATAGCAAAAGTCAGATGCTTTTTCTCGCCATGGACGAATGCCGCACACCCCTTCAACTTGAGGCTCATCACCAAGGGCGATGGTTTCAAGGATATGATAATACGCTGCGTATTGGCGTTTGGTGTAGGGGGGGTCTAGATAGACCGTATCCTCCGCCGCGCACGGCACCTGAAGAACGTCCCGAGTGCTCATGGTCGCATGCGGAGAGGCTTCGAGATATTCGCCAGGCTCGATTACCAAGGCATCTAGCGATTGCCTCTGCCATTTGGACAGGAAGCAGCCATAGGTTCCGGCAGTATTTGCGACACGGTTTGAAGCGCGCATCAAATCGGCAATGAGAACGCGCTCTTCATGTGGCGTGATTACATCGCCTTGCCGCCAGGCGCGGATCCTCTCCCGCATGCCATCGATTTTTTGGGCGTTCTGTTCGGTGAAATACATCCGGGAGACGTCGCAATGACCTGATGATGCTGGGCTGTATTCTCGCCAAATGAAGCCGCGTACGGGCTCTGCTTCATTAAGAGCAGCAATTGCGTTGTCGTAGCCCGAAAGCCCCTTAAAAGGGATATCGGCGTTGGACGTCACGCGCGCGTAGGACATGATGGCCGAGGAAGCCAAATGATCGTTAACATGAACGGGCCAGCCAGCGCGAGACGCTGCTTCGGCAACTGCTCCTGTCCCTGAGAAGCCATCCACGAACACACCGCCGTCAGGCGCGCCAATGTGATCAATAATGGCTTCCACAATACGCGCCTTGGAGCCAATGTAACGGAATGACATGCGTGCGGTCTCCCTGCCTGCTTAGTTTTTTTGTTGCCATGCCGGGAAATGAGCGGGTGGCATGGATCGTTTCTTAGCTCATGCAGACTGTTCAGGCGTTAACAGTAGTGATTTATTCGGTCTGATTGGGTGGCATGGGCTTAGATTGGTCTACTACGCCAGCATTGCACATACGGCGAGTAGGGCGCAATATATAGTAGGCGCGCGCAGCACTGATGCTACTGATTTACTCGGCTGTTGCGCTCCGCTCGTAACGGGGCTTGCATTTGATCTTAGATTTGTAACTCGGTCGCCCGGAGCTTGAGTTTTCGAGGATCATCAGGGGGCCCCTTGGTCCTGCCGCAAGTGAGCTGCTACGCGGCGATGGGCGAAGCCGACTGGCTTGATTTGGCCTTTGTCGCCGTTCAGTCTAACCTCCCCTCCCGGCGATCCCACACCAACGGCATGCCCTTCAATAATCCCGCCAGCGTCACCTCTGGCCCCTGTGTCCCGTCAAGGATCGACTCCACGATATCAGGCGCAAGCAGCGTGAGCCGGAGCACCCGCGTCATGTAGGACGACGCAATCCCCTCGTGTTCCGCTAGTTCCGCCATTGTCATGAATTTCCCTGATTCCAGCATCCGCTTCCAGCGGAACGCACGAGCCAGCGCCTTGACCAGTGTGCTGTCGGTCCGGTGCGGTTGCTTGACGCCGTCCGATAACTGCATCTCCTTCCGGCCGCCGCGTTTCACGACGCGGAATGGCACATGCAGTGTCACGATGTCCGGGATCGGCGTCCTGCTGGTCATGCTGCCGCCTCAATGCCGCCTGCAAGCATCTCACGCACAATGCCACTGAGGCCGTCGACGCGCAGGCGGACGTTGAGCCCGTCCGTGCCGATGTCGACGCGCTCGATCAGCAGCGCCACGATGCGCGCCTGCTCGGCGGGGAAGAGTTCGTCCCACAGCGGGTCGAGTTGCTGCAGGGCCGAGCGGGCGTCGGCCTCGGTGATTTCGTCGGCGTGGGCACGCGCCGCCTTCCATGTGCCTGCTACGATTTCGGGCTGGCGGAACACAGTGCGCAGCTGGTCGACGACGGCGACTTCTATTTCACCTGCTGGCACACGACCGACGGAACACGATCCGGCGCCATGCTTCAGTACCGTCTGGCTGACATAGTAGCGGTAGAGCTTGCCGCCTTTCCGAGTGTGGGTCGGCGAGAACGCCGCGCCATCCGGGCCATAGAGCAGCCCTTTCAGCAGCGCGGGCGTATCGGCGCGGGTGCGGGCGGCCCGCTTGCGCGGGCTCTCTTTCAAAATCGCGTGGACTTTGTCCCAGACGTCTCTGTCGATGATCGCGTCATGCTCGCCGGGATAGCTCTCGCCCTTGTGCACCGCCTCGCCGATGTAGGCGCGGTTGTTCAGCATCCGGTACAGGTACTTCTTGTCGATCCGGTTGCCGCGTGGCGTTCGGATGCCGCGTTTGGCCACCTCCCGCGCCAGCTCCGTCCCAGAGCCGATCTCGAGGAAGCGGGCGAAGATCCAGCGGACATGTGGGGCGCGCTCGTCGTCGATGATCAGTTTGCGATTTTCAACTCGGTAGCCGAAAGGTGGGACGCCACCCATCCACATGCCCTTCTTCCGGCTGGCCGCGACCTTGTCGCGGATGCGTTCGGCGGTGACCTCACGCTCGAACTGGGCGAAGGAGAGCAGGATGTTGAGCGTCAGCCGCCCCATCGACGTGGTCGTGTTGAACGACTGCGTCACCGAGACAAAGGTCACTTCATTGCGGTCGAACACCTCGACCAGCTTGGCAAAATCGGCCAGCGAGCGGCTGAGGCGGTCGATTTTGTAAACTACCACCACGTCGACGAGGCCGTCCTCAATGTCCGCCATCAGCAGTTGTAATCCGGGTCGTTCCAGCGTGCCGCCGGAGATACCACCGTCGTCATACTGATCGCGGATCAGCACCCAGCCCTCAGAGCGCTGGCTGGCGATGAACGCCTCGCAGGCCTCACGCTGGGCATGCAGCGAGTTGAACTCCTGCTCCAGCCCTTCCTCGGAGGATTTGCGCGTGTAGATCGCGCAGCGGAGCTTCCGGACAATCGGCTTGGTCATGCGCCCCTCCGGTGTTTTTTCAGTCCAAAGAAGACCCAGCCGTTCCAGCGTGTGCCAGTGATGGCGCGAGCAATCGCGGAGAGCGATTTGTAGGGGCGGCCCTGCCAGTCAAAACCGTCGGCGGTGACGGTGACAACATGCTCAACGCCCTTCCATTCACGGATCAGCCGCGTACCGACAATGGGCGTCAAGTCAGCGCGGACGCGGCTCTTTTTGCGATCACCGCCATCAAGCTGCTCGCCCAAGGCCTCCAGCCTTTTCACCGTTTCCGGCTTCAGGCCGCCATAGGCCAGCTCCTGGATGCGGTAGGCCAGTCGGCTCTCAAGATAGCGGCGGTTGAACGGGGGCGGTTCGCTGTCGAACAGATCGCGCCACTGAGCCTTCAGCTCAGGCGTCGAGGTCGTCTTGAGTGCGGCCAGGCGGGCCGGAATAGGATCTTGTTTGGTCATGCATTTCTCCGGTGAGTTGGAGTTGCATGACGCCATTCGTCGGCCTGATAGTGTAGTCCACTTTCTCCAGTATCGTCAGATACTTCCGCCCGATCACGCATCCGCAACCGAACCAGCCCGAGAGCCAGCAGGCCGCATAGCTCGGCGCGGCGTTCTGCGGGCGTCATCTGGTCGGGTGGCAGAGGGTTGGGTCGTTTCATGTCTTGGGTGGCCGTGCTTGCTGGTGTCGTTACCAACCAAAAGCCACCTGGTAGCCCCTTGTGGGACATGCAGCGCCTCTATCATACTTCCGCAGGTGAACAAGTAGAGAACATCATCTCTTGCGAACGAAAGAAGCGTCAGCGACTATCAGGAGTTGAGTCGGGCACATAACAAGCGTTCATTGAGGTGGTATCTTGGCGCGGATAGCAAATGCGATCGGATCCAGCATTACAATTCGGCGGTCCTGTTTCCTATTGCCCAACAGGACAACCAATTTCGAATTCAAAATAGGGCGCCGCGCTCATAGATTTGAGATCACATAATTCTTTTGGAGATTTAAATGGTTCGCACCCCAGCCAAGACCTGTTCAAACCTTTTTCGTCTGCTCAACGAGGCGGAGCCTTCGTTGCTATCGGCGTTTTTGCAAAGCAGGTCCTTCGGAAGGCTGAATTGGCTGGCGAATTATCAGTTCGAGCCTGACGATCATGAAGGTCCAGCATCAGCGGCCGATATGTTGCATCAAGAAAACAAGGACCGCCTTAACCCGCTCGAGGCGGAGGCTTCGCGCATTGTCACTTTGACATCCGACCGTGGTCAATTCGTTCTCGAAGGCTTGGCAAGGACAAAGCTCGAACCGGAGCGCTGCCGGGAACTTATGAACCAGCGGGACCAGCTTGCGCGCAGCCTTTGGGCCTACGCACGCGAACACAGCGTTTTTGAGGCGGCCGAAAACAGCCTACACCTCCGCATGTACCGTCGGTACGACAAGCATTATCAAACGTTTATGGCAGACCCGTCCACAGATGGCGGTCCAGACTCAGGTGGCGAAATTCTCGACGCGCTGCTTGCTCAATTAAGCACCGAGTTGGATCGAGGCGACGGTTACAGCATCGACCGTTTCGATATTCCGGAGGATGGGGATGAACCGGACGCAGAGATGTATCTGCTGTTTCATCCTGACCCTCCAACCAGCGTTCGGGAGATTGACGATTCTGGCAATCGGTCACGCATTTACTTTCGACCACCTGGAGAGGCGATGATCGTCTATACGCCGTCGACTGGCCGGGTTCATGTTCGGGCTGGTACCAGAACGCTGCGACACACCATCGCCGAGCGATTCATCGAGACCGCATTGGATCAGACGTACTCGAACCAACCGGTCGATTTTCAGGCCTACGATATTTCGCGATTCCTGTCGGGTTTTGATCTAGATTCGCCCGAATTGGATGATGCGGCAATCCTGCGTGCCCAGGTGATCCGAGCTGAGATCAGCGTTGGCAATTTGGCAAACCGCCTGTCGCTTTCGACGACCATCAATCAGGACATATCGGCCGTTATCGGTTCTCAACCCGGTCTGGACCGCATTTTCTCTCGCGCCGTCGCGATCCGTTTCGTCGAGATTGCAGTCAGGTATCGCCGCGTAGACTCTGCCGCTGAGAAAACGCTCAACTTCACTTTGACCGACCGCAATACGAGCAGCCTTCTCAGCGTGGACGACCATTTCGAGCGCGTGCTCGGTCATAAATTGCTTCGGCATTGGAACATCTTGCAAGAGGGGCGTGCCCCGGGTGCTGCTGAAGGCATGACCATTGTGCCTGCGCTGCTCTCCATCTGGGATATCGGTACAGACAGGATTGCAGGTGCATGGCTTCTCGATCGCGGAATCGATCCGGCTCTTCTGACAGAGTTGGGTTTCCTTGTGCCAGCGGGCTGGGAAGGCGATGACCTGATCGACGACGAAGACGGAATTGGCCCGGTAGCGGCCGATGTCGTCGCGCAACCAGACAAAGTCGATCTCAAAGTCGCGGAGGGCCATGTTGCTCCCAGTGGCGGCAGTCCAGACCGCTATAGAATCTATCGAGTGCGCGATGGCTGGGTCGAGGAGCATCTTCGCGCCCGATTGTCAGATGTGCTGGATGCATCTGCGATCGAGGAATTGAACAAACACCTGCTGTATCTCGGCACGCTCGAGATCAACGATCGGGATGTCCCGATCTATCTGGCTCGCAGTCTGGACCAGGAAAAAGCCAGGGCTTCGGTCGACAGTGAGTTGAGGGCGCGTAGCGACCTTGGGATTGGACTGGTGCTTCAGGCTGGAAACACGGCGGGCGCGTGTCTCGCTGCGAATGTCTTGACGCCTCTCGCTGATCACATCGAAACCGAAGGACCGGAAATCACCCTGGTTGCGGACAAGCTCAAGGCGATCTTCCGACGCGACCAATCTCTGGCGCGAGGCGGTCTCACCGTACAGCTTGAACTCACCGGCGAAAATTCCGGAAAGCTGTTTGTGCCAGGAAAGGGATCCATCGACATATCGGGAGAACAGAGGTTGCGCGTCGTGCAGCGGCTTGTGGACGCCCACAACAATGGCCCCGCACCGATCGTGACGGCGGACCTTATTGCAGGAATTGAGGATCAGTCACTCTCAAACATCTTTGGATCCGTGCTTTGGAAAAAGCTCAAGGCAGACTTCGTCCGATCTCCGAAACGTAAGTGGTGGGAGATCGCGATCTGAGGTCAACTCCGATCCGGCTCCGTTTCGGGGTCTGACGAACTCCGATTCTCGTGTCCAATAGGAGTGCTCACTCAGTCAGAGGAGCACTTCCATGCCGACTCCCATCTCTTCCCGCCAGCCAGCTAAGATCAGCTGGACCGGTGGCCAAAAATCAAAACCCACCCCTTTGAATTCTGAATGGCGCTGCACGCGCTGTGACAAGCTGCTCGGCGTCTGCCGGGACGGCCGCATGCACCTGCGTTTCGCGCGGGGCCACGAGTATTTCGTGGGCTTTCCGGTTCAGGCTACATGCCGCGGCTGCGGCACGCTGAACCAGGCGCAATCACCCGCGCGCTGAGGCGCGCATCTCACCAATTTCCTGAAATCGCAGAGACGCACGACGTCCTGACCTGGCCACGACAAGGCGCTGGACGCCTGGCCGCAAGGCAGGCGTCCAATGTCCATCGCGTGGCACGAGATCCGTGATCACCTCATGTTGTCATCTTCAACTCTTAATTTTCAAAGGAACTTCGAAGCCCTTCGGCGCAACAGCGAAACGCTCGCGCGTTTCGCTGATCCGGCTGCATTGCTGGATACGCTGCACGTTGGTAGCTGCGGCCCGAATGAGAAAAACCGGTTTCTGGTAGCACTGGTCGGGGCCGCACAGTCTGGCGACGCGACCTCCGATTGTGCCCTGACGCTGATGCTGCTGGCGCTCTGGCCGGGGCTGGATGCCGTTCGGCGCAGATCGATGTGGCGCAGGATCGGCACCGGCGACGAGGTTGCATCCGAAATCCTGGCCAGGGCGTCCGAGGCCATTCGGGGTCTGGATCTGCAGCGGGTCAACTGGATCGCGGCAACCATCCTGCGGAACATCGAGCGCGACCTGATCAGAACGCGCCAACGCGAGGACCGGCACCAGAGCCTCCGTAGTGATACCGATCCCGACGAAATCCCGACTGACGGTGAAGCGTCAGCCATCGCAAGTCCCGCACTGCTCCACCGCGATCTCGTCCGCATCATCGGCAAGGATGCTGATCTGGTGATCCGTGTGGCCGTCGACGGGTTCTCGCAGGCCGAAGTCGCATCGGAGTTGGGGCTGTCTGAGGCGGCCACGCGCAAACGCTATCAGCGGGCGACCCGGCGTCTGCGCGATACCCTGCAAGAATTTCGCTGATCGGGTGTCCCGATCCCTGCTGCGCGGTGGCTTTTCCCATTCAGACGCCACCGCGCGCCCCACTCAAACCGAAAGTCGATCCGCATGATCCGCAAAGCCGACCTCTTGTCCGCAGACCTCAAGCGCATCCCCGGCCTCTACCGCCGCTGGGAGCTGCCGGAAATCCTGAAAAACCACCGCACCTACCGCATCGAGAAGGCTGGCACCCATCAGGATGGGACCACGCTTATCGCCATCTATGCCGACGGTGCCAACCCCGACACTGCCTCGCCCGATGACACCGACCCGCCCGTGGCTCTGCCTGGGACGAGTTCGTCGGGGCGTGGGTAGAGGCCTGAAAAGGAGATCATGTTCATGGATATCATACCCAGCATCACGGTTCGCAGTCGTCACCCTCTCAGCGAGATCGAATTCTGTGCCTGGGTGGCGCAGGCCGCTCCCGGTGACCGGCTTGAGTATCACTGCGGCTTTCTCGTGCTCGACACTTTCGCGCTGTTTTCTCGGCTCGACGATCAGGGCCGCAGCGAACTTTGCAAGCTGGCTGGGCGGGCATTTTGGACTGCCGAACAGGGGCTTGTGCATCTGGTGCAGGAGCGCGTGGGGCCCGATCAGTTCGCCTACATCGCCGTCGCCCGGCCCAAGCCGAAAGCCGCTGCCGTCTCGCTGCCCGAGTTGTTGCTCGCCGAACAGGAGGCCGCGTGATGTCCGCATTCCAATCCTTTTTCACCGATCACGGAGACCCTTTCATGCCATTCCCCGAGAACACACCCACACCGGATGATCTACCTCAGCTGAGCGCGGCCGAGATCGCCGATTTGCCGGTTGAATTGCTGGCCACCCTGCAGCGCGAGATTGATGAGCGCCTGAAGTTGGTCAAATCGGCCAAGGCCCGGCTCGATAGTGCGCTGACCGTGCGCTACGCCAGCCGCGCCACCGAAGAGCGCTTGGCCGCTGGTAAGGACGCCGGAACAATCCGGTTTGACGATGGTGATTTCACCGTGGTCGCTGATCTGCCGAAGCGGGTGGATTGGGATCAGGACCAGTTGGCCGACATTGTCGCGCGCATCCGCGATGCCGGTGACGATCCCGCCGAATATGTCGATCTGGCCTACAAGGTGCCCGAGCGTAAATTCGCGGCCTGGCCCGAGGCGATCCGTCAGGGCTTTGAGCCCGCACGCACCGTGCGCCCCGGCACGCTGAAAATCGAGCTTCAGGCGCAGGGAGGGCAGCAATGAGCCTCCCGATCATCAGCGCCGACGAACGTCTGTCTGAGCCACGCGGCATCAAAGGCTGCATCTTCGGCAAGAGCGGAATTGGCAAAACCAGCCTGCTCTGGACCCTCGATCCAGAGCGTACTCTGTTCATGGATCTTGAAGCGGGCGATCTTGCGATCGAGGGCTGGACGGGTGACAGCATCCGGCCGCGCACCTGGACGGAATGCCGGGATTTCGCGGTGTTCATCGGTGGGCCCAACCCGGCTTTGCGGGATGAGCAGCCTTACAGCCCGGCGCACTATGCCGCTGTCTGCGACCGCTTCGGTGATCCGGCAGAACTCGATCGCTACGACACCATCTTCGTGGACTCGATCACCGTCGCCGGGCGGCTATGTTTCGGCTGGTGCAAGGGCCAGCCCGAAGCGCTGTCGGAGAAGACCGGTAAGCCCGATGTGCGCGGTGCCTACGGGCTCCATGGCCGCGAGATGATCGGCTGGCTCACCCATCTGCAGCACACGCGGGCCAAGAATGTCTGGTTCGTCGGGATCCTCGACGAGAAGCTCGACGACTTCAATCGCAAGATCTTCCAGCCGCAGATCGACGGCTCGAAGACCGGGCTGGAACTGCCGGGGATCGTCGATGAGGTGATCACGATGGCAGAGTTGCCGTCTGACGGCGGCGATCCCTACCGCGCCTTTGTTTGCCACACGATCAATCCCTGGGGCTTTCCGGCGAAGGATCGCTCCGGTCGGCTCACCCAAGTCGAAGAGCCCCATCTCGGCCGCCTGATGGCGAAAATTCGGACGCCCGCGACCCCGCCAACGGATCGCCTGACCTACGCTCCGCCGCCTGCCGAACCGGCCGGTGCCGACCAATCCCAACCGCAATCCTGACCAGAAAAGGAGGTTCCCCATGGGTTCCTGGAACGATTTCAACGACGCGCAGAGCAATACCAACCTCATCCCCAAGGGCACACTGGCCAAGGTGCGCCTGACCATCCGCCCCGGCGGCTTCGACGACGCCTCGCAGGGCTGGACTGGCGGCTATGCCACGCGCGGCTCCACCGGCGCGGTGTACCTCAACGGCGAGTTCACCGTGACCGAGGGGCAATATGCCCGGCGCAAGATCTTCACGCTGATTGGACTGCATAGCCCCAAGGGGCCTGACTGGGCCAATATGGGCCGCAGCCTGGTACGCGGAATGCTGAACTCGGCGCGCGGGATTTCCGACAAGGACATGTCGCCGGAAGCGCAGGCCGCGCGGAGGATCAACGGTTTCGCCGATCTGGATGGGATCGAGTTCGTCGCCCGCATCGATATCGGCGCCGATGCCAGCGGTGACGACAAAAACGAGATCCGCAGCGCGGTGACGCCCGATCACCGTGACTATGCGCAGATCATGGGCACGGCGCCGCTTCAGTTCAGCGGCAATGCCCCGCAGCAGGATACCGCCGCCGCGCCCCAATCCAACCAGTCAGCAGCCAACCCCGGTGCCCCCGGGCGGCCCAGCTGGGCGCAGTAAGGGGGATCGAGCATGCGCCTGCGTCCCCGCCAGAAGACCTTTGTCGAGCGCAGTGTTGCTGCACTCGGCCAGCACGGCAACACGCTTGGTGTGGCTCCCACCGGCGCGGGCAAAACGATCATGCTCTCGGCGGTCACCGGCGCGATGCTCGGTGATGGCGCCAAAGCTTGCGTGTTGGCGCATCGAGACGAACTGACGGCGCAGAACCGCGCCAAGTTCCAGCGCGTGGTGCCGGAGGTGTCCACCTCGGTGATCGATGCCACCGAAAAGTCCTGGGGCGGCGACGTCACCTTCGCCATGGTGCCGACGCTGGCTCGGGCCCCGAACCTGGCCGACATGCCGCGCCTCGACCTGCTTGTGATCGACGAGGCGCATCACGCGGTGGCGGACAGCTACCGACGCATCATCGACCGGGTGCGTGATGCCAACCCGGATGCACGGATCTTCGGTGTGACGGCAACACCGACCCGGGGCGACAAGAAAGGACTGCGCGAGGTCTTCGACAATGTCGCCGACCAGGTGCGTCTGGGCGAGTTGATCGCGTCGGGTCACCTCGTGCCGCCGCGCACCTTCGTCATCGATGTTGGCGTGCAGGAGGAATTGAAATCGGTCTGCAAGACCAGCGCGGATTTCGACATGACCGAGGTGGCGGACATCATGGACCGCGCGCCGGTCACCGACGAGGTGATCCGCCATTGGCGTGAGAAGGCAGGCGACAGGCAGACCGTCGTGTACTGTTCAACAGTCGCCCATGCGGACCATGTGACCGAGGCGTTCAAGGCGGCTGGTATTTCCGCCGAGCTGATCCATGGCGACTTGGCGGCCGAGGCCCGCAAGTCCATCCTTGCCGACTACACGGCAGGCGTCATCCGCGTGATCGTCAACGTCGCCGTGTTGACGGAAGGTTGGGATCACCCACCCACGTCTTGCGTCGTGCTGCTGCGGCCCAGCTCCTACAAATCCACCATGATCCAGATGGTCGGGCGCGGGTTGCGCACGGTCGATCCCGAGGAACACCCCGGCATCGTCAAGACCGACTGCGTGGTGCTGGATTTCGGGACCTCGAGCCTGATCCACGGCACGCTGGAACAGGATGTCGATCTGGACGGCAAGATCGCCACCGGTGACGCCCCGTCCAAATCCTGCCCGGCCTGCGCGGCGGAGATCCCGCTCGCCGCCACCGAATGCCCGCTCTGTGGCGAAGTCTTGCTGCAGGACGAAGGCGAGACCGGCGCCGACGCTGCCCCGCTCTCGGGCTTTGTCATGACCGAGATCGACCTGCTGAAACGCTCGAGCTTCGCATGGGTCAATCTCTTCGGGACGGACGATGCGCTGATGGCCACGGGTTTCACGGCCTGGGGCGGCATCTTCTGGATGGACGGGGTCTGGTACGCCATCGGCGGGGCCAAGGGCGAGCGGCCACGTCTTTTGGGCGTCGGCGAACGCACCGTCTGCCTCGCACAGGCCGATGATTGGCTGAACACCCACGAGAGCGACGAAAGCGCCTTCAAGACCAAGTCGTGGCTGCGCCAGCCACCGACGGACAAGCAGCTGAAATACCTGCCGCCCGAGTGCCGGCACGACTTCGGCCTGACGCGCTATCGCGCTTCTGCCCTGATGACCTTCGGCTTCAACAAACGCGCCATCCAGGCCGCCGTGAACGCGGTGGCCGGATCCGAACGGAGAGCGGCATGACCCATGAAACCTTCAGCCTCTATCACAGCCGAGGAGCGGCGTATTCTCTGGCATCCTCGTGGCACGCTCTGTGCTGTCTGCCGGCAACCCACGCGTGGTTTTGGCTGGCGCGATCCGGTCCGATCGAAACAGCCCCGGCCATCGGTCTGGTTCTGCTCGATGCCCTGCCAAGGCTTCTGGACGCGTTTGGCGCGGGAGCGTTTTGCCATGGTTGATCTGACCGAAGAGGAACGCGCTGCCATCACTGCCACCATGAAACGCGTGGCACTCCTGATGGAGGAAATCGGCTGGCAGACCGCACTTGCGGACCTGACAGAGGCGCAGGTGCGCGCCCTGATCGAGGAGGCAGTCGAGGGTTTCCGCGAGGCCATGGCCGACATTGCCAAATCAAACGCGCCGGAGATCCCGTTTTGACATTGGACTTCAATCACCGCCCCTCCATAGCCGAGCGGATCAACGCGCTCGTTGACGCGGCCCTAATTTCCGAGCGCGAGGCCACACCGCCTCGGACCTATCTCGGCGCCTCTCGCCTTGGGCATGCCTGCGAACGCGCGCTTCAGTTCGAATTTGCCGGTGCGCCAGTAGATGAAGGCGCGGCGTTCAGCGGCCAGACGCTGCGCATCTTCGCTATCGGTCACCAGCTCGAGGATCTGGCGATCCGCTGGCTGCGCGGCGCCGGGTTCGACCTATACACGCGCAAGGGCAACCGGCCAGATGGCGGCCAGTTCGGGTTCTCCGTCGCGGGCGGTCGCATCAGGGGCCATGTCGATGGGATCATCGCCGATGCCCCGGCAGCCCTTGGTCTGCGCGCCCCGGCGCTTTGGGAATGCAAGACCATGAACGCCAAGAACTGGCGCGCCTGCGTCAAGGACGGGGTCACGGTTTCCAAGCGCGTCTATGCCGCCCAGATCGCGATCTATCAGGCCTATATGGAGCCTGCGGTGCCAGGGATTTCGACCGCACCGGCGTTGTTCACGGCGATCAACAAGGATACGGCAGAGCTCCACCACGAGCTTGTCCCCTTCGATGCCGATCTGGCGCAGCGCATGTCCGACCGCGCCGTGCGGATCCTGCAAGCCGCCGACGCCGGTGAACTGCTGCCGCGCATCGCCTCTAACCGCGACTTCTTTGAATGCCGCTTCTGCGCCCATGCCGAGCGGTGCTGGGGCCTCGCCAAATGACCGATGAGCCGATCGATCCCGACGAGGACGCGTCCATGCGCGACGATATGGTGGCCGATGCGCCCAAAGAGAATGTCGTACACTTCAACCCGTGGCGCGATTTCAACGACGCGGCACCGCAGATTGACGTGTTCGGCGATGAGCCGGACCCCGAGCAGATCGCCCAGTTCATGCAGGTCGTCTTTGGCTACTGCGATGGCCTGATCCCGGTCCGAAGCTTTATCGACAAGGGTCAGGGCATCGACGGCCGCCCGCATAACATCTGGCTCGAGGCGGACCGGGCCGCCCCCGAGAAGATGGCGACCTTCGCAACATGGGCCTCGCGCGAGGGAGCAGCGGTCTACGTGATCCCCGGCACCGTGGCCGCGTCCGGCCAGGCCAAGGCAGCGGAAATCCTGCAGATGCAAACCGTCGTGGTCGATCTCGACACCGGCGACATCGCTGCCAAGCGTGCGCACCTCGAACGCCACCTCGGCGCGCCGACCATGGTGGTGGAAAGCGGCGGCGTAACGCCCGAGGGCCAGCGGAAAGCTCACGTCTGGTGGATGCTGACCGAGCCTGCGGAAGGTGAAGACATCGCCCGTGTCTGCCGTCTGCGCGGTGACATTGCCGCCAAGGTCGGCGGTGACATGCATTTCCGCTCGGCCCACCAGCCCATCCGCGTGGCGGGCTCTGTCTATTACAAGAACAGCCTGAAAACGCAGGTGCGTATTGTCGAGGTGAACGCCGGCCTCGAACGCGATCTGGCCGAGTTCATCGAAGCAGTCGCTGACATGCCGCCTGCGCCGGGCGTGTCGCTGCAGCCCGAGTTTACCCATTCCGACAAGCCCGCCTTGGACGAGGTGCTGGTGACGCCAGTGCGTGAGGGCGCGCAAGACGATTGGTCTCGCTTCGAGGGAGCATCCGCCGCGATCGGCCATTTCATACGCATGGTCCACGAAGGCCGGATGACAAAAGACGAAGGCTGGGAAGGCATCTGCGGCTACAACGCCGCGATGCTGCGGCCGCAATGGCCGATCGAGCGGCTCAAGCGCGAGTCCGAGCGTCTTTGGGAGCGGCATGTTGAGAAATACGGACCGCCGCTGATCCGGCTGGTCTCCGGCGCACCGGGGCCACAGGACATGCCCGCCTTCACGCTGGGCGCGTTGCTGGACGACCAGAGCCCCATGCCGGAGGACATCATTGCTCCGCGCGTGCTGACGCCCGGCGGGCTCTTGGTGCTGGGTGGCGCGCCCAAGGTGGGCAAAAGCGACCTGCTGATCTCCTGGCTCGTGCACATGGCGGCAGGCGTGCCGTTCCTCGGCTTCACGCCGCCACGGCCGCTGCGGGTCTTCTATCTGCAGGCCGAGATCCAGTATCACTATCTGCGCGAACGTCTGAAGCAGATCGCGCTGCCACCAAAGGTGCTGGCCGCCGCGCGCGACACCTTCGTCGCCACGCCCAAGCTGAAGATGCTGCTCGACAATGAGGGCAGCGTCCGCGTGGCGCGTGCTGTCCAGACCGCGTTCCCCGACGCGCCGCCCAACATCCTCTGCGTCGACCCGATCCGCAATCTCTTCGACGGCGGACCCGATGGGGGAGGCGAGAATGACAACACCGCCATGATGTTCTTCCTAAAGGAACGCGTCGAGGTGCTGCGCGACCATATCGACGCCGACTGCGGGGTGATCCTGGTCCACCACACCAAGAAGCTCAGCAAGCAACAGGTGAAGGACGATCCCTTCCTCGCGCTCTCCGGCGCAAGTGCGCTGCGCGGCTTCTACACCTCCGGCCTGATCCTGCACCGACCCGATGAAGAAGCCCCAGAACGCAAGCTGGAAATTGAGCTCCGAAATGGTCCCGCGCTGCATGGCAAGCTGATCGACAAGATCGGCGGTAAATGGGTTGAGATAAACCCGATGAACGAGCGGCTGGTGCGCAAAGAGGTCGGGGCAAAGCACGACGCCGAACGCAATCGCAAGCGGGATGTCATCTTGGACCTTCTGTTTGAGGAGGCCGCCGGCGGCCATCTCTACACGACCATGCAGTTCGCCGAGGCTTTCGAGAACCAGGGCGGGCTTGGCAGCAAATACACGATCCGCGAACGGTTGAGCGTGTTGGCCACCAAAGGCCATGTGAAATTCCTGCGCGATGGCAGCGCCTTTGGCTATCCGAAGGTCAGATCCCGCTTCGGATATCTGTGCGTCAATGGGATGCGGTTTCGCCCTGAAGAGCGTGTCGATCAGGAGACCGGAGAGGTCTTCGAAAACGCCGATCCCGTCCTTCCCAGCCACTACAAATGCCCCAACTCCGGGGTCTGCATGGACGTCGAGAACCCGGCCGTTTGGGTCTATCCCGAGACGGTTTCAGAGGACGATCTGGGCTCACTAACTCCTAAGAGTGAGGCCTAACTCCTATGTCCTCCCTAACTCCTGTCTCAATGAAATCAACAACTTACCCCACAAGAGGAGTTAGTGGCCGAACTCCTCCCCAACTCCTCCGAACTCCTCGTTTTTCGTTCTTGATCAGCGTGTTACCCGAAAAAGAGGAGTTAGTGTGGAAAGCCCCCATACTACGTATGGGGGCCAACCAGCAGGTTTGGCCCCGTCCCATACGTCGTGGGGTATCCGCGCACGGGCCGATCTGCCCCGCACCTTTCACCTTTCGAGCAGCAATGGAGATGACAATGTCGAACAGGCAAATTGAAACCGTGTGCGAACACCAGACGATGGCTTTGTCGGGGACCATCCTTGCCCTGGATCTCGGGACCACAACCGGATGGGCGCTACGCTCCGCGGACGGCCTTGTCACCAGCGGGACGGCTTCGTTCAAACCCGGCCGCTATGACGGTGGTGGGATGCGATACCTGCGGTTCACGAACTGGCTGGGCGAGTTGGAGGGGTTGTCCGGCCCCATCGCAGCGATCTGGTTCGAGGAAGTCCGGCGCCACGCAGGGACTGATGCGGCGCATGTCTATGGCGGCCTGATGGCCACGCTGACCGCATGGGCCGAGATGCGCGGCGTGCCTTACCAAGGCGTGCCTGTCGGGACGATCAAGCGCCACGCCACTGGCAAGGGCAACGCCAACAAGGCGGCCATGATCGCCGCCGCCAAGGCACGCGGCTTCAGCCCGGCTGATGACAACGAGGCTGATGCCATCGCGATCCTGCACTGGGCGATCGAGACCGAAGGAGGCGTGGCATGAGCCGCATGCGCTTCGCCCCTCGCGGCTTTGGAGGCACCCGCCGCAGCCCCGATCAGGTCAAACGGGATGGCTGGAAAGAACAGGGTGTTCTGGCTGTCTCCGTCGATGACAATCGCCTCACCTGGCCGGAACGCGAGTTGGTCCGTCAGCTTGGCGAGCGCCTCTATGGCAAACGGGAACCGGAGGCGCGCCATGACTGAGTGGACCACAGCGCGCGTGGAGGACCGGCTGGAGAGCGCGGCCGACGTCTTTCGCACCTTGCCCGGCGTCATGCCGCAGGGTTTTTTCAACGCCTGGCCCGAGTATTTTCACAGCTTCGCGGACAAGGTCGGTCAGGAGCCACAGATGCGTCGGCCCCGGCCGGGACCGCGCCAGATCTCTGAAGCCGAAGAGGCTTTGCTCTGGCTGCGTTGGCTGGAACGGGACGATGCCCGAATCGTCTGGCTACGCGCCGAACGAACGGCGTGGAAACCGATCTGCTGGGAGATGGGGCTGAGCCGCCCGGCGGCCAACCGCCATTGGCAATACGGTCTCGCGCTGATCACCTGGCGACTCAATGGTCGCGTGCCGCCCTCGAAGCGGTCACGGCGTTTCGTGGTTGAGAACGCGAACAACCTGTCAAGAAAAATCGTCCTGTGACAGAATTTTCAGTGAGACATCGCAAAGTGTTACAGTTTCCGGCCGAGAGGCTACAAATTGGATATGCTCGGGAGAGGCGCGTGCGGTACGGACTGCGGCGCTGGACCCCGGGGTCCAACCAAGGGTCCAGCTAGGGTCCAATCGGCTAACCCACTGACTTCACGGGTCCTTCTGGGCCACAAACGTATACGGGGGGGCGCAGCGCGCAAAATCGCCAGCGACAGGGCCGGATTTTTGGGAAGCCACCCGGAATCCGGATCCACCCGAACCCGGTAAAAACCCAATAAACACTGGCCTTCCGTCCGGATACCCCGGACGCCGCTGGATCCCGCGAGGAGTCCAGCGCGGCATTCGGAATCCACCCCGCCGGAATCCACCACCACTCACGGAACACTGCCCATGACGCTGAGCTTCGCCCCCGAGCGGATCGAAACCTGGCCGCTGGCCAAGCTCCAGCCCTACGCGAAGAACGCGAAGGTGCATGGGGATACCCAAGTCGCGAAGATCGCCGCCAGCATGGCCGAGTTCGGCTGGACCGTGCCGTGCCTCGTCGGCGAGGACGGGGAGTTGATCGCCGGCCACGGCCGGGTTCTGGCCGCGACGCAGCTCGGACTGACCGAGGCACCGGTGATCGTGCTGGGCCACCTGACCGAGGCGCAGCGGCGGGCCTATCGTCTGGCCGACAATAAATTGACCGAACTCGGAACATGGGACGAGGCGCTGCTCTCGGCCGAGTTGCAGGATCTGCTGGCCGACGATTACGACTTGTCGCTCGTGGGCTTCTCGGACGGCGAACTCGACAAGCTGCTGGCCCTCGATCCGGACGGGGGCGGTGAAGAAGAAGGTGGCGCCGGGGGCTCGGTGCCTCCGGTGACCATCCCCGAACCGCCCCGCAACCCCGTGTCGCGGACGGGCGATCTGTGGATCCTCGGGGATCATCGGCTGCTGTGTGGAGACAGCACCAGCGAGACGGACGTCCGCCGCCTGATGAACGGCGAGCGCGCGATCCTGTTCGCGACCGACCCGCCGTATCTGGTGGACTACGACGGCTCGAACCATCCGACCCGCAACAAGGACTGGTCCGCCTCCTACGGCACGACCTGGGATGACAGTTCGCAGGGCGCCGAGCTCTACGACGGGTTCATCGCGGCGGCGGTGGCGGAAGCCATCACCGAGGATGCGGCCCGGTACTGCTGGCACGCCTCGCGTCGCCAGGCGATGCTGGAGGCCTGCTGGGAAAAGGCTGGGGCCTTCGTGCACCAGCAGATCATCTGGGTGAAGGACCGAGGTGTGCTGACCCGCTCGCATTACCTCTGGAAGCACGAGCCCTGTTTCATGGGCTGGCGCCGCCCGAACCGCCCGCCGAAGGTGGCCGAGGAAACCTTGCCGTCCACTTGGGAAATGCCGTCCTTCGCGAAGGACGAGCGGCCCGACCACCCGACGCCGAAACCACTCGATGCGTTCGGCATCCCGATGCGCCAGCACGTGGCTCGCGGCGGGCTCTGCTACGAGCCCTTCTCCGGCTCCGGCTCGCAGATCATGGCCGGCGAAGCCAACGGCCGCCGCGTCTACGCCATGGAGATCAGCCCGGCCTATGTCGACGTCGCCGTTGAGCGCTGGCAGGCCGGGACCGGCCGCGATGCGATCCTCGATGGCGATGGACAGACTTTCGCGCAGGTGAAAGCCGAGCGGCTGAAAAAGGCCCCGGCAGACACCGCCCAATCCGAACAGAAGCCCGCAGCCTGAGGCAATGCATGACCTGGCTCTACCTTCCGCCGGCCTGTCTGCCGGAGCCGGAGACCTGTTCGGGCTCTCGCTCTGCTCCGGCGCAGGCGGGCTCGACCTCGGGCTCGCCATCGCCTTGCCCGGATATCGAACTGTGGGCCATGTCGAACGGGAAACCTACGCCGCGGCCATTCTCGTGGCCCGGATGGAAGAGGCGGCCCTGGATTGCGCGCCTGTCTGGGACGACGTTGCCAGCTTCGACGGCCGCCCGTGGCGCGGGGCGGTGGACATCATCACTGCGGGATATCCGTGCCAGCCGTTCTCGGTCGCGGGCAAGCGCCGGGGCGCGGACGACCCGCGCCACCTCTGGCCGCATGTCGCCCGCATCGTCGGCGAGGTCGAGCCGCCCTTCGTCTTCCTCGAGAACGTCGCCCATCATCTCCGCCTCGGCTTTCCCGAAGTCGCCGGAGGATTGGTCGGCATGGGCTACCGCCTTGCGGCAGGCCTCTTCACGGCGGCGGAAGTCGGCGCGCCGCACAGGCGCGAACGGATCTTCATCCTCGCCCACCGCGAGCGCGACCAACTGGCCGACCCCGCGCGCCTGCTCGGGGACCCGCTCGAGCGGCGGCAACCGGACCGAGGTGCTCGCCCGCTGGCCGACCCCGATGGCGAGCGACGGGAACAAGCCGAGCGCGGGCAAGCGAAAGGCGGCCGACCTGACCGGCGTCAGCCGGATGTGGATGACGCCGACGGCGCGGGATCACAAGGACGGGGCGACGACGTTGGCGAACACGCCAGTGAATGGCCTGCTTGGCCGCCAGGTCCTTATGACGCCCACGGTTGGGAGCGATACCTCGAAATCGTCCCGGACGCTGAACCCAGCATTCGTCGAGGCGCTGATGGGCTGGCCAACCGGGTGGACCGCCTTCGGCTCTGTGGCAACGGCGTGGTCCCGCTGGTTGCCGCGCATGCGCTTCGAGCTTTGGCGGCTGAATTGCTGGCCGATGGATGAGGACGTGGCATGAAACAGAGCCGCACCATGTCGTTGGTCGAGGCGGCAACGAACGTCGTCGTCGGCTATGTTCTGGCCATCGCCACTCAGCTCGTCGTGTTCCCGTGGTTTGGGATCGAGACGGGCCTGGCGGAGCATCTGACCATCGGCCTCGCTTTCGTCGGCGTCTCGCTGGTGCGGTCCTTCGCCCTGCGTCGCCTGTTCGAGGCGATCCGAATCCGGGGCACGTAATGAAGAACCGCCGCCCGACATTGGGCGGCGGCAACAGGACATCGAAGCAGCGGCAGTCAGTCGCGGATAGCGTAAACGCGGCCTCTGCCTTCGACCTTCTCGGAGGTGATCGTCAGCCCGAGCCGCTTCTTCAGCGCTCCGGCAAGCGCGCCTCGAATCGTGTGGGACCGCCATTGAAGCGCCATGGCGATCTCGTCGATGGTGGCGCCGTCCTCGGCGCGGAGCATCTCGATCAACTTCGCCTGTTTCGTGCCGGTGCGCGGTGTGCGCGCCTCGGGCGCGGGGTTGATGTCCGTTTGCTCCGGCTCGATACCGATGGCCGCGAGACCCGCGTCGGTGATGTGCAGCAGGATGGCGCGACCGTCTTCGTCGTTGCGCCAGATCCGATTGAGCGCAGGATCGGCCTTCGCGCGTTGGTCGGTCACGGTTTCGGCGATCAGCCCGCGCTTCATGAGCGTGCCGATCACTTTCTGCGCCGCACCTCCGCGCAAGCTGCCAGGCAGCGGCAGGACGTTGCGGTCGTTACGCTGCGCGGCGACGCTGAGGATCACGAGTTGGGTATCGGATAGCTTGGTCATTTGGGATCTCCGTGTTCGGGGCTACGACTGTCGGGGCCCTCCCACGACCCCAAGCCCGCCAGTGGGCGGGCAGGAGTTCCGGCCGAGCCGGAGATCACTCGGCGTATTCGTCTTCACCGAAGGCGCTGTCGGTGATGCGCTTCAGCAGGCTGGCGTAGTGTTCGAGGGTCCCGACCATAGCCCAACCCACCTCGTCGGGGTGGCAGTTGAAATGATCGTCGCTGAGCGCCTGCAAGCGGGCCAGCATCTCGTCGATCTCGACCTTTTTGCCAATGAAGGCGGCGAGCGCGTTCGCCCGGTTCCTCGAACCGGTGGCGGAACCGGGCTCACCGTGGTTGCGCCGGGCCTTCTCGGCGCGCAGTTCATGGCGGGGTGTGGTTTGCGGGTTGAGGCGGGTCATTCGTATTCTCCTCACTTTGTCCGCTTGATCATGGCGAGGATGGCGCAGGCCATGCCGCCGAGAAACTCGCTGCGGCGGAAGACGATCTCGTCGATCTCGCTGGCGCGGTCGATGGCAGGGTCGACCGCGAGGTCATCGGCCATGTGCGGCAGCAGGCGGCGGGCTTCGGTGTTGTAGCGTTCGGCGAGGGTCATGGCGGGCTCCATGGTGAGTTGCATCGTCCCTGTGATGACACGTTCGCTCTGAAGGGGAGGCTTATCAACAACATAAGCACATGATTTTGCATGATAATCGGAGCGCGCCATGGAGGGTTTGAGCGAGCGCCAGTATGCCGCCCGTGTCGGTCTGTCGCGCGGTGCGATCCAGAAGGCCAAGGCGACGGGGCGGCTGGTCCTGCACGAAGATGGCAGCATCGACGCGGAGGCCAGCGATGCCCTGCGCGCGCAGTCGACCGATCCGTCGAAGACGCGGAAACCCCCGCAGCCGAAGCTGAAGCCCGTATCGGAAGCGGCGGTGTCCGCCGTTGGCGAGACGCTCAAGGAACAGGGGATGGCCGCGCCGCCGGTCGGCAGCGGCACCACCTTTCTGCAGGCCAAGACGGCGAACGAAGTGCTGAAGGCGCAGGAGCGGCGCATCCGGCTGCAAAAGCTGAAAGGCGAATTGATCGACCGGGCCCGCGCGCTGGCGCTGGTCTTCCGACTGGCGCGGCAGGAGCGCGATGTCTGGGTCAACTGGCCCGCGCGCGCCGCGGCTCTGATGGCGGCTGACTTGGGCGTCGACCCCGCCAAGATGCAGAAAGTTCTGGAGAAACATGTCCGTGCCCAGCTCGACGAACTCGCCGAGGTCAAACCCGATCTCCGGTGAAGATTTCGATGGCGCGGCGGCGATCCTGCGCGCCTGGGGTGAAGGCCTCAAACCGGATCCGGACCTGACGGTGTCGGAGTGGGCGGATCGGCACCGGATGCTTTCGGGCCGCGCTTCGGCCGAACCGGGGCGATATCGCACGGCCCGCACGCCCTACATGGGCGAGATCATGGATCGGCTGTCGCCCGGAGACCCGACGCAGCGGATCGTGTTCATGAAGGCCGCGCAGGTCGGGGCGACGGAAGCTGGCAACAACTGGATCGGGTTCGCCATCCACCAGGCGCCGGGCCCGATGCTGGCGGTCCAGCCGACGGTGGAACTGGCAAAACGGAACTCGCGCCAGCGGATCGACCCGCTGATCGACGAAAGCCCGGAACTGCGCGAACGGGTCAAACCGGCGCGCTCGCGGGACGCCGGCAACACCATGCTGTCCAAGGAATTCGCGGGCGGGATCCTGATCATGACCGGGGCGAATTCGGCGGTCGGGCTGCGGTCCACGCCGGCGCGCTACATCTTTCTCGACGAGGTCGATGCCTATCCGGCTTCTGCCGACGAGGAAGGCGATCCGGTCACGCTGGCCGAGGCCCGGTCGCTGACCTTTGCCCATCGGCGCAAGGTGTTCCTGGTCTCGACCCCGACGATCCGGGGACTGTCGCGCATCGAGCGCGAGTTCGAGGCATCGGACCAGCGCCGCTTCTTCGTGCCATGTCCGCATTGCGGGCAGATGCAGTGGCTGAAGTTCGAGCGGCTGCGTTGTCAGAAGGGACAGCCGGAAACGGCGGAATATCACTGCGAGGGCTGCGAGCAGCCCATCGCGGAACATCACAAGACGGCCATATTGCAGGCTGGCGAATGGCGTCCGACCGCCACGGCGGCCGATCCCAATACCGTCGGCTATCACCTCTCGGCGCTCTATTCGCCCATCGGCTGGTTGAGCTGGGAGCGGATCGTGCGGGCCTGGGAGGCGGCGCAGGGGTCGGACGAGGCGATCAAGGCGTTCCGCAACACGATCCTCGGCGAGACATGGGTCGAGACCGGCGAGGCACCCGACTGGCAGCGTCTTTACGACCGCCGCGAGCGCTGGAAACCGGGCATTGTCCCGGCGGGTGGGCTGTTCCTCACCGCCGGGGCCGACGTTCAGAAGGACCGGATCGAGGTCGATGTCTGGGCCTGGGGCCGTGGGCTGGAAAGCTGGCTCGTCGATCATATCGTTATCGAAGGCGGGCCGGACCGGCAGGATGCCTGGGGCGACCTGACGGTATTGCTCGGCCGCACCTGGCCGCACGAACGTGGCGCGCATCTGAAGATCGCGCGGCTGGCCATCGATACGGGCTACGAGGCCCCGGCGGTCTATGGTTGGGCGCGGGCCCAAGGCTTTGCGCAGGTCGCGCCTGTGAAGGGCGTCGAGGGGTTTAATCGCGCCAGCCCGGTGTCCGGGCCGACTTACGTGGACGCGACAGAAGGCGGCAAGCGCCTGCGCCGGGGCGCGCGGCTCTGGACCGTGGCGGTGTCAACCTTCAAGGCCGAGACCTATCGCTTCCTGCGCCTCTCGCGGCCCACCGACGAGGATCTGGCCAAGGGGGCGGCGTTCCCGGCCGGCACGGTTCATCTGCCGCATTGGGTCGAGAACGAGTGGCTGAAGCAGTTCGTCGCCGAGCAGTTGGTGACGATCCGAACGAAACGCGGCTTTGCCCGGCTGGAATGGCAGAAGCTCCGCGAACGCAACGAGGCGCTGGACTGCCGGGTCTACGCCCGCGCCGCCGCCTGGATCGCCGGCGCGGATCGCTGGTCTGAGGAGAAATGGCGCGACCTCGAGGATCAGCTTGGGGTCGCTGATCCTTCCGCGGATCCCGCGGGGCAGATCAACAGGCAGGCGCAGACGTCGCAAGGAAAACGCCGATCCGACTGGCTAGGACGACGCGGAGGATGGTTTTGAGTGAGGACCGGTCCGCGTAGCGGATGCGAGGCTCCAGTGGAGCGTCGCAAGGGAACGAACGCACTGAGCGGGAGCGAAGGGCATGGATTGGACGGAAACCGAGCTGTCGGCACTGCGCCGCGCCTATGCCAGTGGCACAACGCGGGTCAGCTATGACGGCAAATCCGTCGATTATGGCTCGGCCGAGGATCTGCTGGCGCGCATCCGGACCATCGAGCGGGCGATTGCTGGGATCACCCAGCCTCTGCCGGTGGCCGGTCTCGCGGGCTTCTCGCGCGGGGATCGATAATGGCAACCAATTGGTTCGATAGGGCCATCGCCACCGTGGCGCCCCGCACGGCGGCCCGCCGTGTCCTCGCCAGGCAAGCCTTCGACACCTTGGCGCGGGGCTATGACGGCGCGGCCAAGGGGCGGCGCACCGAGGGCTGGCGCGCGCCGGGCAGTTCCGCCGACACCGAGATCAGCATCGCCGGGGCGCTGCTGCGCGACCGGATGCGTGATCTGGTGCGCAACAACCCGCATGCGGCCAAGGCCGTGGCGGTGTTGGTCAACAACATCGTCGGGGCCGGCATCATGCCGCGCGCGGCCAGCGGCGATGACAAGCTGGACCGCACGGTAGACGCGCTCTTTGCCCGCTGGTCGGAGGCCGCAGACGCCGATGGCCAGCTCGACTTCTACGGGCTGCAGACGCTGATCTGCCGCGAGATGGTCGAGGCGGGCGAGGTTCTGGTGCGCCGACGCCTGCGCCGATCCTCGGACGGGCTGCCGGTGCCGCTGCAATTGCAGGTGCTCGAGGCCGACTTTCTCGACGCCACCAAAACCGGATCCATCGGCAATGGCCGCCTCGTGCAGGGCATCGAGTTCGACGCGATCGGCAAGCGCCGGGCCTATTGGCTGCATGCCGAACATCCGGGCGACGCCTATGGCGCGTTGCGCGGTGGCACCAACAGCCGCCCGGTCCCGGCGATCGACATTGCCCATGTCTATGAAAAACAGCGCACGCAGGCACGCGGCGTTCCCTGGGGCGCGCCAGTGATCCGCAGTTTGCGCGATCTCGACGATTACGAGGTGGCCGAAATCGTCCGCAAAAAGACCGAGGCCTGTGTTACCGCCATCGTGTTTGGCGACGACGAAGCCCAGCAGGGTATCGCGCCCGCCGTTGTCGATGCCGATGGCAACCGGGTGGAACAGTTCGAGCCGGGGCTGATCGCCTATGCGCGCGGCGGCAAGGACATCCGCTTCAATCAACCTTCGGCCACCGGCGGCTACGGAGACTACAAGCGGGCCAGCCTGCACACGATCTCGGCCGGCTTCCGCGTGCCTTACGAGCTGCTCACCGGGGATCTCAGCCAGGTCAACTACTCCTCGATCCGCGCGGGGCTGGTCGAGTTCCGCCGGATGATCGACGCCGTGCAATGGCAGCTCTTCATCCCGATGCTCTGCGCGCCGGTCTGGCGCTGGTTCACCGAGGCCGCATGGGCGGCGGGCCGGATCCCGACGCCGGATGTGCCGGTCGAATGGTCGCCGCCGAAGTTCGAAGCGGTCGATCCGCAGAAGGACGCGATGGCGAACCTCTTGTCGATCCGCTCGGGCACCATGACGCTGGCCGAGGTGATCGCCCAACAGGGCCGCAATCCCGACGCTGTGCTGGCGGAGATCGCCGCGACCAATGCAAAGCTCGACGCGCTCGGGCTGGTGCTCGACAGCGACCCGCGCCGCGTCACCAAGACCGGCAGCGCGCAGACAAGCGACCCGACAAACGAACCGGCTGACCCCAAACCCACCACGGATCCAGAAACCGATCCGGCGCAGGCCGAGCCCGACCAACAGGACTAACCAACATGGACACGATGATCGAAATCCCGGCCCTGCGCCGGATGGCGGAGCTTGCGCCGAACACGGCCGATACCGAGGCCCGCACCGTCGAGGTGATCTGGTCGGCGGGGGCGCGGGTGCGCCGCTCGACCCTCTTCGGCGAGCCCTATGACGAAGAACTGAGCCTCGATCCAGACCATGTGCGGCTGGACCGTCTGAACGCGGGCGCGCCGTTTCTGAAGGTGCACGAGATCGACACGCTGGATGCGGTGATCGGCTCGGTCGTGCCGGGCTCGGCCCGGATCGAAAACGGCCGGGGCATTGCGCTCGTGCGCATCAGCGAACGCGCCGATGTCGAACCGATCTGGCGCGACATCCAGGCCGGGCACATCCGCGCTGTGTCCATCGGATACCAGGTCCACCGCTTCGAGGTCTCGAAGCCCGAGTCGGGCCGCGAGCTCTGGCGCGCGGTCGACTGGACGCCCTTCGAGGTCTCCGCCGTGCCCGTTGGCGCGGACCCTGCTGCGGGATTCCGTGCCCAATCCCCACTTCACGACTGCGTCCTCCATCGCCGGGACGTGCAACCCACCATCACAGGAGCCATCCCGATGAGCGACAAGACCGAGACCCCGGCCACCGACGCCGCAACCCGCACCACCCCCCAGCCGACCGAACCGGTCGCGACCGAGGACACCGCCATGCCCGAGCCGAAAACCCCCGCGACGGAACCGCAAACGGCTGCGGTCGAGACCCGTTCCCAGCCGAAAGCGCAGAAGCCTGAGGTCACCCCGGCGCCTGACGCCGAAGCCGTCGCCACCCGCGCGCGCGAAGCGGAACGCAACCGGGTCTCCACCATCTACGATCTGGCCGGCCGCCTGAACCTCGAGCGCAGCTTTGCCGAGGATCTGGTGAAACGCGGCACGGATATCGACGAGGCGCGCCGCCTGATCCTGGACCAGGTCGCTGCCAAATCCGAAGAAACCCGCACCTTCAGCCAGGTGTCGATCCCGCTCGGTGGCCGCGATGAGGCGATCACCCGCCGCGAGGCCGTCGCGAACGCGCTCCTGCACCGCTACAGCCCGACGCTCTTCGAGCTCGAGGACGCCGCGCGGCAATATCGCGGCATGACGCTGCTGGAACTGGCCCGCGAAAGCCTCGGCAATGCCGGGGTCAATACGCGGGGCCTCTCGCGCGATGAGGTGGCCACGCGCGCGTTGCACTCGACCTCGGACTTCCCCGAGATCCTGTCGGCGGTCACCAACAAGACCCTGCGGCAGGCCTATGAGGCCTATCCCCGCACCTTCATGCTGTTCTGCCGCCAGGTGCTCGCCACCGACTTCAAGGCCATGCACCGGGTCCAGCTCGGCGAGGCGCCGCAGTTGCTGGAAGTCGGCGAAAGTGGCGAGTTCAAGCGCGGCACGTTGGGCGAGAGCAAGGAAAGCTACAAGGTCAAGACCTATGGCCGCGTGGTCGCCATCACCCGCCAGACGCTGATCAACGACGATCTCGACGCCTTCACCCGGATCCCGGCGATGTACGGCAACTCCATCGCCCAGCTGGAAAGCGACGTGGTCTGGGGCATCATCACTGCAAACCCTTTGATGGCCGATGGCAATGCGCTGTTCCACGCCACCCACAAGAACCTCGCCGGCACCGGCGCTGCGCTCGACGTAACCAGCGTGGGGACGGCGCGGGCCGCGATGGCCAAGCAGACCGGGCTCGACAAGAAGATGGTGCTGAACGTGCGCCCCGCCTACCTGATCGTGCCGGCGGCGCTGGAGTTGAAGGCCGAGCAGTTGGTCGCCCAGAACCTCGTGCCCGCCGCGACGGCCAGCGTGGTGCCGCAATCGATCCGCACGCTCACCCCGATCAGCGAACCGCGCCTCGATGCCGCCAGCGCAACGGCCTGGTACCTGGCGGCGAGCCCGAACCAGATCGACACCATCGAATACGCCTATCTCGAGGGTCAGCAGGGTGCCTATATCGAGACCCGCAACGGCTTCGACGTGGACGGCGTCGAGATCAAGTGCCGCCTCGACTTCGGCGCCAAGGCCATCGACTGGCGCGGCCTCTACAAGAACCCCGGCGCGTGAGCCGGACCAATCCTGACATCTCACTTCTGACGGGCGGTCCAATCGGGCCGCCCATTCCCGTTTGAAAAGGATCCCGCACATGAAGAACTACGTCCAGCCCGGCAATACCATCACGCTCACCGCGCCTTATGCGGTCACCTCCGGCGATGGCCTGCTCGTCGGCTCCATCTTTGGCGTGGCCGCCGGGGACGCCGGCAATGGCGAGACCGTCGAGGTCGCTCTCACCGGTGTCTTTGATCTCAAGAAGGTCGCGTCCCAGGCGTGGTCCGCCGGTGACAAGGTCTATTGGGACAACACCAACAAGGAGGCCACCAAGACCGCCACGGCGAATACCCTGATCGGTGTCGCCATCGAAGCGGTTGCAGGCGGCGCGGGCGACGTGATCGGCCGGGTGCGCCTGAACGCGAGCTTCTGATGACGGCGTTCTCCGCCGTCGTGGATGCGCTGTTCAACGACCCCAACATCGGGCGCGAGGCGATCTACACCTCCGCGGGCGGCAATCCCGCACTGGTGCGCGTTGTCGCCCGGCAAGCAGATGCCATCACCGACTTCGGCGATGCGCGGATCTGGTCGGAAACGACAAGGGTGGACCTGCGCGTGTCCGAGGTTGCGACCCCGCGTCCCGGCGACCGGATCGAAATCGACGGCGAGGCCTTCCTCATCCAGGGCGAGCCCGTCCGGGACCGCGAGCGGCTCGTCTGGACTGTCGATCTGCGACCAGCATGAAGCTGAAACTGGATGTCACCCCCGACCTCGTCGCCGCCATGGCTGCCGAGGTGAAGGCGGGCGAGAAGGCCGTCACCGCCGCCATGCGCGAGGCCGGGACCGGGCTCAAGACCGCCTGGCGCGGGCAGATCACGGGCGCCGGGCTGGGCCGGCGGCTGGCGAATTCGATCCGGAGCCAGACCTACCCGAAGGCCGGCGAGAGCCTGAACGCGGCCGCGCTCGTGTGGTCCAAGGCCCCGGTCATCGTCGGCGCCCATGACACCGGCCCGCTGATCCGCTCGCGCGACGGCTTCTGGCTGGCGATCCCGCTGCCCGCCGCCGGCAAGGGGCGGCGCGGGGCAAAGCTGACGCCCGGCGAATGGGAACGGCGGAGGGGAATGCGCCTGCGCTTTGTCTATCGCCGACGCGGTCCCAGCCTGCTGATCGCCGACGGTCGGCTCAACACCAAGGGCCTCGGCGTGGCCTCCCGCTCCAGGGCCGGACGCGGCCGCGCCACTGTACCGGTCTTCCTGCTGGTGCCACAGGTGAAGCTGCCTAAACGGCTGAACCTCGACCGCGACGCCGAGCGGGCGCTCGACGGCGTGCCGGGGCTGATCGTGGCGAGCTGGGTGGAAGAACGGCTAATTGGTTGATTTAGATTGACAGAAAAGCCCGCTTGGCAAACTTCGCGCTGTTACTTGGCCGCCCTTGGAACTGCTCTCCGATGATCCCATGCACGTACACTTCTCGGTGGAACCGCGTCTTGCTGGTATTTGCGATTTCAGGGTTTTTCGACAACGCCATACCAATAAGGGTTGTTTCTAGCCACTCGACGTAATCGTCAGAACCACTGCGATTTTTCGAAAGGCGCCATGTATCGGTAATTAGTGGGAAAAGAAGTATACAGGGCTTTCCACGACGGTAGGATTTTTCTGCATTGCCCGGAGCCAATATTGCAGAGTAATGATCCAGCTTATGGGGAGTGAACACCTCATCCTGAAACCCTCCCTGAGCAAGTGTTTTGCCGACGTACCATGGTTGGACCTTCCGACCGTTGTCGATGCAGAAGGCGTAGCAACCTAGGGCTTTGCTAAGGCCTTCCCAATAGTCCTCGACGTGTTGCCAGAATTCTTTCCTCCAATGACCCGTCCGCTCTCTCGGAAAGTGAAACGGCCCGCAGCTCTCAAACTTCAACGATCCAGTCCTCATTTGCCTTGTTTGAGTTAGCATAGACGATGCGCATCCTTCGCGAAACCATCCTCGCCGCGCTGCACGCGCGGCTCTCGGCGCTGCCAGCCACCGCGCTCCGTGGCGAAGTGCTGCCCGAGCGCGTGCCGGCCGAGGGCCTCGTGATCCTCCGCGATGGCGAACCGGGGGAGCCGGAGGTGACACTGTCGCCGCTCGCCTACCACTATGAACACCGGGCGGAGATCGAGGCGGTGGCTCAAGGCGCCGACCGTGATGCGGCCTTCGACACGCTCTGCGCGAGCATCGGCACGGCGCTTGCCGCTGACCGAACGCTGGGCGGTCTCTGCGACTGGTTCGAGGCAGAAGCGCCGCGGCCGGTCGATCTGCCCATCGAGGGGGCGGCGAGCGTGAAGGCGGCGGTCATTCCGGTGATCCTACACTACACCACGGCCGATCCCTTGGCCTGACCCCAAATCATAGGAGAACAAAATGGCACGCGCCCAGGGGGCGCGGTCGCAACTCGCGGCCGCGTTCGAGACGACCTATGGCACCGCGCCGGCCTCGGGCTTCATGCAGATGCCCTTCGCCAGCGCCTCGCTCGGAGCCGAACAGCCGCTGCTGGCCTCGGAACTTCTCGGCTATGGCCGCGATCCGCTGGCGCCGATCAAGGATGCGGTGACGGCGGACGGCGACATCACCGTGCCGCTCGACGCCGAGGCCTTCGGCTTCTGGCTGAAGGCGGCGTTCGGTGCGTCGACCACCACCGGCACCACGAACAAGACCCACACCTTCAAGTCCGGCTCGTGGACACTGCCGAGCATGGCGATCGAGGTGGCCATGCCGGAAATCCCGCGCTTTGCCATGTACACGGGCTGCGTGCTGGATCAGTTGAGCCTGCAGATGCAGCGTTCGGGGTTGCTGACGGCGGACGTGAAGCTGGTCGCGCAAGGCGAGACTGTCGCCACCGCCACGGCGGCCGGCACGCCCACGAGCTACGCCCTGCAACGCTTCGGCCATTTCAACGGGGCGATCAAGCGCAACGGCACCGCGCTTGGCAACATCGTCTCGGCGGACCTGACCTATGCGAACAATGTCGAGCGCATCGAGACCATCCGCAACGATGGCCGCATCGACGGGGCCGATCCCTCGATTGCCGCGCTCACCGGCAAGATCGACGTGCGCTTTGCCGATACCACGCTGATGGACCAGGCGCTGAACGGGACGGCCGCATCGCTGGAGTTCTCCTGGACTATCTCGGCCAACGTCAGTCTGACGATTACCGCCCACGCGGTCTACCTCCCGCGCCCCCGGGTCGAAATCCAGGGACCACAGGGCATCCAGGCGAGCTTCGACTGGCAGGCCGCCACCGATTCCGTGGCCGGGCAGATGTGCACAATCGTCCTCAAGAATCAGGTGGTGAATTACTGATGCTGACCCTCGATCTTTCCAACGAACCCCGCTGGCACGACCTCGCCCCCGGCGTCCGGGTTCAGCTGCGCCCGCTGACCACCGCGCTGATGGTGGCAACGCGAAGCGATCCGGCCGTGGAGGCTGTCCCTGAAGGGGCTTCCGACGAGGAACGCGCCGTCGCTTTCGCCAAGGCGCTGGCCCGCCGCGCGGTGCTCGCCTGGGAGGGCATCGGGGACGCCGACGGCAATCCCATCGACCCCAGCCCCGAGGCCATCGACGCGCTGCTCGACATCTGGCCGATCTTCGAGGCCTTCCAGCTGACCTACGTCTCCAAAGGCCTCTTGCTGGAGCAGGAAAAAAACGCCTCCGCGCTCTCGCCGAGTGGTCCTTCGGCGGGGGCGAGCGATACTGCGAGGCCTGCCAGCCCTACGAGGGCCGCGACAAAGCCTGCCCGGACTGCCCTACGCGGCTGAACCGGCCGCTCACGCATGAGGGCTGGCAGGTCTGGGACCTGGTCGGCCGCCTCGGCGGCCAGCTTCGCGTGCTGCCTGGTGCTGTAATCGGCTGGGACTTGAGCGCCGCGCTCGCGCTCGGCGACGCCCTCGGCGTGCCGCCCGCTGCCATGGCCGAACTGCTGCCCGTCATCGAAGCGGTGATGGTGGCCAAGCTCAACGAACAGATGGAACACGCGCATGGCGGAAAAGAGGGTTAGCGTCCGCCTCGCCGCGGTCGGCGGGCGGCAGGTGCGCGCCGAGTTAAAGGGTGTCGGCGAGGCCGGCGCCAGTGGTTTCGGACGTTTGAGCCGAGAAATGGAAGCGGCCAACGCAAGGCTCGCGGGCTTCGCGCGCCGGGTGCGGGTGGCAGCTGCTGCCGCCGTCGCCGCTGCCACGGCCGCCGGTGTCGCCATGGTGCGGTCCGGCCTGCAAACGGTCGACGCGCAGGCCAAGCTCGCACAGTCGCTCGGCACCACCGTCGCCTCGATCCAGACGCTGGAGCGCGCCGGCGAGTTGGCGGGCGTGTCCATGTCCGGCATCGAGCAGGCGACGAAGGATCTGACCCGTCGTCTGAGCCAGGCTGCCGCAGGAACCGGCCCTGCGGCGCAGGCTCTTGAGCGGCTCGGGTTGTCTGCCTCCGACCTACTGGCCTTGCCGCTCGACGAGCGAGTGGGCGCGATCAACGCGGCGATCGAGAACTTCGTGCCCGCCGCCGAGCGCGCGGCGGTCGCGGGCCAGCTCTTCGGCGAGGAAGGCTCCATCGCCATGAGCCGGATCGACACGGCAACTCTGCGCCAGGCGACGGAGGACGTACGGGCCTTCGGGGTCGTGGTCTCCGAGACGGATGCCGACCAGATCGAGCGCACCAATGACGCCATCTCGCGGCTCGGGCTGATCTGGCGCGGGCTCTCGAACCAGCTTGCCGTTGCCGCGGCACCGACGCTCGAGGCGGTGGCCGACGCCATGGCGACACTCGCCAGCCGCACCGGACCGCTCGGCCAGGCCATTGCCGGGCTCTTCGACAATATCGGCCGCCTGACCACCTATGCCGCGACGTTCGCTGCCTTCCTTGCCAGCCGCTGGGTCGCCGGGCTGGCCGCTGCCGCGCTGTCCGTGCGGGGCCTCGCCACGGCGCTCGTGGTCCTGCGCGGGGCGCTCATCCGCACCGGCATCGGCGCCCTGATCGTCGGCGCGGGCGAACTCATCTACCAGTTCACGCAGCTCGTGCGTGGCGCCGGCGGCTTTGGCGAGGCGCTCGAACTCATGGGCAATGTCGCGAAAGCGGTCTGGGACGGGATCAAGGTGACCGTCACCTCCTTCGTCGATGATTTCCGGGCGATGCGCGCGGACATCGAGGCGATCTGGCTGCGGCTCATGGCGTTTCTCTCGCAAAAATGGGCCGACTTCCTCGCCCAGATCGGCCCGACCTTCAACGCGGTCTCGGAGCGCATCGGGGCGGATGCCCGGATCGACGTCTTCGGGGCGCAGAGCTACGCGTCCTACTTGGAACACGCCGCCAGCAATGCCGGCCACCAGGCCGATACCCTTCGCAACCGCGCAGCGGATACCCGCGCCCATGCCTTCGACGGCGTGCGCGCGGCGGTGGATGCGCTACGGGCCGCCATGCGCGCAAGCGGCGAGGACGGTGCGGATGCGCTTGACGAGGCGAGGGCGGCGGCCGACCGCGTGATGGAGGCGCTGGATGCCGCGGGTCAGGCAGGACGCGCGGCCGGGGCCGCCAACGCCGATGGGGCTGAGCAGGCTGCAACGGGCTGGGCGGCCGTCACCGCGACGCTGGCCGATTACGCCGCCAAGGCCCGCGACATCGGCGCCGATATCGGCCAGAGCCTCGTGGGCGCGTTCCGCAGCGCCGAGGACGCGGTGGCGGAGTTCGTGAAGTCCGGCAAGCTGGATTTCCGTGATTTGGTGACTTCGCTGATCGCCGACCTGGCGCGGCTCGCCGCCCGGCGGTTCATCCTCGGCCCGCTCGCGGGCGCCCTCGGCGGCATCCTTGGCGGCGCGGGCGGGCTCCTTGCCGGGGTCTTCCACGCGGGCGGTGTGGTTGGCGAGCCGGCGCCGTCGCGCATGGTCCCGGCCATGGCTTTCGCTGGGGCACCCCGGATGCATGCCGGTGGCGCAGTGGGCGGTCCCACCTGGGCCGGCCTGCGCCCTGACGAGGTGCCCGCAATCCTGCAGCGGGGCGAGCGGGTGCTGTCGCGCCGCGAGGCGCAGAGCTATGGCGCCGGCGGCGGTGTCACCATCAACATCAACACCCGCGACGCGGAAAGCTTCCGGCAATCGCGCACGCAAGTCGCGGCCGACATTGCCCGGGCGGTGTCGCTGGGCAGACGGGGGCTCTGATGGCGTTTCACGAAGTGCGGTTTCCCGACAACATCAGCCGCGCCGCCCGGGGTGGGCCGGAACGGCGCACGCAAATCGTCGAGCTCGCCTCGGGCGACGAGGAGCGCAACGCCAGCTGGGCGAACTCGCGCCGGCGCTATGACGTCGCCTACGGCATTCGCCGTGCGGACGATCTGGCGGCTGTGGTTGCCTTCTTCGAGGCCCGCAACGGGCGGCTCTACGGCTTCCGCTTTAGGGACTGGGCGGACTTCAAGTCGTGCCTGCCGTCGCAGGCGCCTTCGGCGACCGACCAGGTCATCGGCACCGGGGACGGCACGACGACGGCATTCCAGCTGGTGAAGGCCTACGCGTCGGGCGCGCATGTCTGGACCCGGGCCATCACCAAGCCGGTGGTCGGAAGCGTTACGGTGGCTGTCGATGGCGTGGAACAGGCAGGCGGCTGGTCGGTCGACACAACCACCGGCCTCGTCACTTTCACTACCGCTCCGGCTTCTGGTGCCACCATCACCGCCGGCTTCGAGTTCGACGTCCCCGTCCGCTTCGACACCGACACACTCGACGTCACCCTCGATCTCGAACGCCTCGGCTCCATCACCTCCATCCCGCTCCTGGAAATCCGGCGATGAACGAAAATTCCGGCTTCGTCGCAACGGTGCTGCGCGACCTTGCCGAAACGACCGCAGCGATCCTTGCCATATGGGGCGCGCTTGGCGGCGCCACCAACGCGCTGACCACGAAGATGCGGCTGCGCGATGCGCTGCGCCACATCCTGCTCGGCGGGCTGATTGCGGCCGGCATGGGAAGCCTCTCCATGGCCGTCATCACCAGCTGGCTGGGTCTGCCGCCGCAGGCGATCCCCGCGGGCGGGGCAGCGGGTTCCGCCGCCTATCTCGTCGGGGTCTTCGGCCCGGCCGTGATCGAGCTGGTGCTGGCGCGCCTTCGCCAGGCACGGGAGGGCAGCGATGACTGAACTCGTCCGTGTCCTGCGTGGCCTGCGGCGCCTGCCCGACGACCCGCGCGGTGCCTTCGCCCACCGTCTGCGCATCGGCCTCGCGGTCGCCGCGCTGATCCTGATCCTTTCGCTCCTGAGGTAACCCCATGCACATGACAGACCGGGGCCTCATGGCCCTTGCCCGGCACGAGGGCATCGTGCCCGGGCCCTATCGCGATTCCACCGGCACCTGGACTTTCGGCATCGGCCACACCGCCGCCGCCGGGCCGCCCGATCCGGCGCTGATGCCGCGCGGGATGCCCGCCGACACGCAAGCCGGGATCCGCGAGGCGTTTCGGGTCTTCCGCGCCGATCTTGCCCGCTTTGAGGCTGACGTCCTGCGCGCCGTGACCGTGCCGCTCAAGCCGCACGAGTTCGATGCGCTGGTCTCGTTTCACTACAATACCGGCGGGATCGCGCGCGCGGCGCTGACCCGGCATCTCAACGCCGGCAATCGCGTCGCAGCTGCCGACGCGTTCCTGAACTGGCGCAAGCCTGCTTCGATCATTCCGCGCCGGGAGGCCGAGCGCGACCTGTTCCGCGATGGCCGCTATCCGGAAGGCCCGATCCCGGTCTGGTCCGTGGACCGCACGGGACGCGTGGATTTCTCGCGGCCGATCCGTCGCCTGACCGAGGATGAGGCGCTGGAACTGCTGCGCCCCGCCAAGCCCGCCATTCCCGATCCGCCGACCAGCTGGCTCGCACGGCTGATCGCCTTGTTCTCCAACCTGATCCCGAAGGCCTGATCCATGCGCTACATCCGACCCAAATCCCTGACATGGTGGGCGGGATGCCTTGCCATTCTCACCGGCATCGCCTCCGTCACGCTGCCCACCACGGGCCCGGTTGGCGAACTTTCCCGCCTCGTGGCTCTGCTCGCTGGCTCCGGCGACGCCTCGCCCGCTGGCCTCGTTTTCCTCGGCCTCGGTCTCATTGGCCTGCGTGACCGGATCGAGCGCGGGTTCCGCGGCGATGACTGAGTTCCTGATCTGGCTGGTCGCCGCTCTGGGCGCGGTCGGGGGCGTTGTCCTCGGCCGGGCCTGGGGGCGGGTGGAAGGAAAGCGTCAGGGCAAACGGGAGGCCGAATGCGATGCCATGGAAGAGACAATCGGGAAGGTCGAACGTGGCCGCGATGCGGTTCGCGATGGCCGCGCCGGCGGCGATGATACTGCTCAGCGGCTGCGCCGCAACGACGGGCGCTGGTAATGCGGGCTGCATCTCCTACGCCGAAGCCCGACTGGCACGGCCGCCTGTAGAGACCGTCACGGAGGTTCCGCCGGCATGGGCCGACTGGATCGCCGATCTCGATGACCGCATGACGGGAACCTGCCGATGAAATCCCTCTCGCCAGCCCTGCAGGCGCATCTCGACGAGGGCACCACGACGCTCGCCTGGTGCTGGCGGATCACGCGGGCGGATGGCCAGGTGTTTGGCTTCACCGATCATGATCAGGCGCTTTCCTTCGATGCTACCAGCTTCGAGCCCGAGAGCGGATTTGCGGCCTCGGAACTGCGCGCTTCGGGCGATTTGGCGGTGGACGCGCAGGATGCCGAAGGCGTGCTGCGCTCGGGCGTCATCACCGAGGCCGACATTGCCGCGGGGCTCTGGGACGGCGCTGCGGTCGAGGTCTGGCGGGTGAACTGGGCCGACACCAGCCAGCGTGTGCTCATGCGACGCGGCGCCATCGGCGAGATTCGGCGCGGGCGGGTGGCCTTCACCGCCGAGATGCGCTCGCTCGCCCACGTGCTCGACCAGCCGGTGGGGCGGAGTTTCCAGGCCGGGTGTGATGCTGTGCTGGGTGACGGGCGCTGCGGGATCGACCTCGAGAACCCGGCCTGGAAGGGCAGCGGTTCCGTGGCGGTGCTGCTGCGAGACCGGGCGTTTTCTGTGGCGGGGCTTTCTGGCTTTGGCACGGGGCTCTTCACCTTTGGAACGCTGACCTGGGATACGGGCACCAATACTGGCCGGACAGTGGAGGTGAAACGCCACGAGGTGGCGAGCACCGGCGAGGCGGTCATCACGCTGCTGGAACCGCCCGCGAGCCCCATTGCCGCGAACGACGCCTTCACCATCCGCGCCGGCTGCGACAAGGCCTTCGGCACCTGCCGCGATCGCTTCGGCAACACCGCCAACTTCCGGGGCTTTCCGCATATCCCAGGAAACGACACCGTGCTGCGCTACGCCTCCCAAGGGAAGGCGAATGACGGGAGCGTGCTGTGAGCGCGGGCTTCATCCGTCGCCCCGTTGCGCCGGCGAAGGTGATCGCGGCGGCGCGGTCCTGGCTCGGCACGCCCTATCACGACCAGCAGAGCGTGAGGGGCGTGGGCTGCGACTGCCTCGGCCTCGCGCGCGGCGTCTGGCGCGAAGTTTTGGGGCCTGAGCCGTTCCCGATCCCGCCCTATTCTCGCGATTGGGGAGAGGCCGGGCCGTGCGAAGTGCTGGCCGAGGGCGCGCGCGGCTGCATGATCGAGGTGGGGAGGCATGATCCGCCACCCGGCGCGCTTCTGATGTTCCGCATGCGCGAGCGCGCCATTGCCAAGCATGTCGGTATCCTCACCGACACGGGCACGATGATTCACGCCCGCGAACGGCTGGGCGTGATCGAGGAACCTTTCAACCGGTCCTGGCGGCGGCGCGTCGCCTTCACCTTTCTCTACCCGCAACCCCGGAGGCGCTGATGGCGACCCTCGTGCTCGGTCTGGCCGGTCAGGCCATCGGCGCCTCGATCGGCGGCGGCATCCTTGGCATTTCCGCCGCCACAATCGGCGGGGCGATCGGGACCATGGCCGGTTCCGTTGTCGACAGCTGGATCGTGGGTTCCATCCAGCCCGACCAGCGCTATGAGGGCGCAAGGCTGGACAGCCTGCGGGTGACCTCCGCCACCGAAGGAACGACGATCCCCCGCGTCTTCGGCCGCATGCGCCTTGGCGGCAACATCATCTGGGCCACGGATTTCACCGAACATGTCAGCACCAGCACGCAAGGCGGCGGCAAGGGCGGCGGGCCGAAGGTGACCACCACAGAATACAGCTATTCGGCCTCCTTCGCCGTCGCGCTCTGCCAAGGCCCGATCACCGGCATCGGTCGCATCTGGGCCGATGGCGAGTTGCTCGATACCTCGACCGCCACCTGGCGCTGGTATCCGGGCGGCGAGGCGCAGGCCGCCGACCCGTTCATCGCCGCGAAGATGGGCGCCGAGGGCGCACCGGCCTATCGCGGCACGGCTTACGTAGTATTCGAAGAGCTCGACCTCACGCCGTTCGGCAACCGCATCCCGCAGCTGTCCTTCGAGGTCTTGCGACCGCTCGCCGACCCCGACACCGCCGAGGGCGCGATCCGCGCCGTTACCATGATCCCCGGCGCGGGCGAGTTCGTCTATGCCACGGAACCGGTGATGCGGACCGAAGGCGCGAAGACCACGCCCGAGAACGCGCACGCCGAGACTACCCAAGCGGATTTCCTGGTCTCGCTGGACCGGCTCGAAGCGTTGGCCCCGGCGGTGGAGAGCGTGTCGCTGGTGGTAAGCTGGTTCGGCAACGACCTGCGCGCGGGCAACTGCACCATCCGCCCCGGCGTCGAGACAGCCACCAAGACCACCACCCCGCAGGTCTGGCAGGTCAACGGCGTGAACCGGGCCGTGGCGCATCTCGTTTCCACAGATGCCGAGGGGCGGCCCGTCTTCGGCGGCACGCCGAATGACAAAGCGGTGGTGCAGGCGATCAAGGAGCTCAAGGCGCGGGGGTATCGCGTCACCTTTTATCCCTTCATCCTCTTGGACGTGCCCGAGGGGAACACGCTGCCGGATCCCTACAGCGACAACGCCGCCACCCTCGGCCAGCCGGCGCTGCCATGGCGCGGGCGGATCACCTGTTCGCCGGCAGCAGGCTTTGCTGGCACGGTGGACAAGACCGGCGCGGCGGCCAGCCAGGTCGCGGCGTTCTTCGGCAATGCGCGGGTTTCGGACTTTGCCGTCTCTGGCGAGACTGTCTCCTGGACCGGCGGCGCCGACTGGGGCTGGCGGCGGATGATCCTGCACTACGCCCACCTCTGCGCGGCAGCGGGCGGGGTCGACACCTTCCTGATCGGCTCCGAGCTGCGCGGGCTGACCACGATCCGCGACGGCGCCGCGACCTATCCGGCGGTTGGGCAGCTCCAGAGCCTCGCGGCCGATGTCCGCGCAGTCCTCGGTTCTTCGACAAAGATCAGCTACGCGGCCGACTGGTCGGAATACTTTGGCCACCAGCCCGCCGATGGCTCGGGTGACGTGTTCTTCCACCTTGATCCGCTCTGGACGCACGCGGAGATCGATTTCATCGGCATCGACAATTACATGCCGCTGTCCGACTGGCGGGACGGCTTCGAGCATCTCGACGCGCAGGCCGGCTGGCCCGCCATCTACGACCGCGCCTATCTGCAAGCCAACATCGAAGGCGGTGAGGGGTTCGACTGGTTCTATGCCAGCGATGCCGACCGCTCGGCGCAGTTCCGCACGCCGATCACCGATGGGGCCGAGCTCTTCGTGGCCATGACCCCGGCCCGCAGCTTCGCCGAGACCAGCGGGGCGACGCTGACCGACGCCGATTTCGGCGGCGAGGCGACGCGCAAATCAGATGCAGCCTTCTCCGCACGGGTACCGCTTCCCGCCAATCCGACTGATGGCGTGCTTTTCGAGCGCGGCGGCAGCGGCACTGGCATGCTGCTCTGCCTGCGCGACGGCGGCACCATCTTTCGCTACCGTGTCGGACAGGGCAGCGTGACCGGGCCGAATGCCGAGGCTGCGTTCCTCGACATTCCGGTCTCGTCCATGCCGTTCGATGGCAACGAACATGAGCTGGTCTGGGACGTCACGCTTGCGACCGGAACGATCCGCCTGTGGTGCGATGGCATCCCCATGGGCGCGGCATCGACGACCGACGGCCAGCTTGCGGCCTGGGCCGGATCGGGCTCGGGCAGCTACGGCGCCTCCGGCTCGGGCGCGACCAACATCACAGGCGAGCCCACGACCGGCTGGCCCGTACCTTGCCCGAACCCACTCCTGATGTACGATCAGCCGGTCATGCGACAGGTGCCCGACGCGCCATGGATCTTTCGCCCCAAGGACCTGCGCGGCTGGTGGTCGAACAGCCACCATGACCGGCCCGGCGGCAACGCGCTGCTGCAACCCTCCGACTGGGTACCGCAGTCCAAGCCCATCCGTTTTACCGAGTTCGGCTGCCCGGCCATCGACCGGGGCACGAACCAGCCGAACGTCTTCTACGACCCGAAGTCGTCGGAAAGCGCGGCGCCGTATTTTGCGCGGGGGTGGCGGGACGACGCGATCCAGCGGGCATATCTCGAGGCGACGGCGCTCTATTGGTCCGACTCGGCGAACAACCCGGTCTACACGGTCACCGGCCTACCGATGGTCGATACCTCGGAATGTGCCGCCTGGTCCTGGGACGCCCGCCCGCATCCCTTCTTTCCGGCGCTCACCGACGTCTGGTCCGACGGCGCGAACTGGAAACTCGGCCATTGGCTCACCGGCCGGCTCGGCGCGGTGTCGCTTGCGGCGCTGGTGCGTAACCTCTGCCTTTCCGCCGGGATGGACGCCGCGCACATCGACGTCTCCGGCCTCTGGGGCGTGGTCGAGGGGCTCGTGATCCCGGCCATCGAAAGCCCTCGTGCGACGATCTCGATGCTCGCGCGCCACTTCGGCTTCGATGCCGTCGAGAGCGAAGGCACCATACGCTTCCGAATGCGAGGGACCGCGCCGGTGGCCACCATCACGCCCGACGATCTCGTGGCTGGCAATGGCGAGGACATCGAACGGACGCGCGGTCAGGAGACCGAGCTGCCCCAGGTCCTGCGCTGGAGCGTGGCCCGCGCCGACGAGGATTATGACAGCGCCCTCGTCGAGGCCCGCCGCATCACCACCGGCGCGGTGCGGGTGACTGCCGAGAGCTTCCCTGTCGCGGTCGCGCCGGAGGAAGCCGAGCGTCGATGCCGCCGGGCGCTCATGGAGACCTGGACGGGCCGCGAGCGGGCGAGCTTTGCCCTGCCGCCCTCGCGCCTCGCCCTCGATCCGGGCGACGTGGTGATATTCAGCGACGGCACCGCCACCGAGTTCCGCCTCACCCGCATCGCCGACGGGATTGCCCGCCGCATCGAGGCCACCCGCCAGGATCGCGAGGTCTACGACCTGCCGCCCGGGGCGCAGCGCGCCGCCGCCGTGACCCGCTCCGTGCCGCTCGGTTCGCCGCAGGTGGCGATCCTCGATCTGCCGCAGCTGACCAGCGCACACACCCCGCCGCGCCCGCTCATTGCCATCGACGCCGATCCCTGGCCGGGCAGTGTAGCGGTTCTGCGCAGCCCCGAGACCTCGGGCTGGGCGAGCTTCGCCACCATCACCCGCCGGGCGCGGATCGGAACGCTGGCCGCCGATCTTCCCGCCGGACCCGCTTGGCAGTGGGACCGGGGTTCGGTGCTCGAAATCGACCTTCCCTGGGGCCAGCTCGAAAGCATCACCGACCTGCAGCTGTTCGCAGGCAGCAACGCCTTCGCTGTCGAAAGCGCGCCGGGAACCTGGGAAATCCTCCAGGCCCGTGACGTCACCCTCATCGCCCCCGGCCGCTATCGCCTGAGCACACTCCTGCGCGGCCAGCGCGGCACCGAAGCCGCCATCGGCAATCCGGCGCCCGCCGGGGCGTGGGTCGTGGTGCTGGACACGGCCGTCACAGAGCTACCGTTCACAACAGGCGAGATCGGCCTGCCGTGGAACCTCGCCGTGGGGCCCGCAACGCGGCCCGTGTCGGACCCGAGTTACACGATTTTGACCTTTACGCCATCGGGCGCGTCGCTCCGCCCGTTTGCGCCGGTGCATCTCGGGGCACGTTCCGAGCCGTCGGGCGATATCACCCTCTCCTGGACCCGCCGCTCCCGTGATCCGGCGGCCGACAGCTGGGAGGCCACCGAGGTGCCGCTCCTCGACCAGCCGGAAGCCTTGGAGATCGACATCCTGGACGGCGCGAGCGTGAAGCGGACGCTGACGGCGGCCATATCGTCCGTCACCTACACCGCCGCCGATCAGGTCGCCGACTGGGGCACGGCGCTCATGCCGGGCACCGCCCTGACCATCCGCGTGGTCCAGCTCTCGGCACCTCTCGGACGCGGCACACCGGCCGAGACAACCGTCACCATCGCATGAGGCCCTCATGACCACCCCGAACCTCGCGCTTCCCTATATCGCCGCCGCGCAGGCGCAGAAGCATGTCACCCACAACGAAGCCCTCGACCGGCTCGATGGCCTCGTCCAGCTTTCCGTGAAGGATCGGGATCTGACCGCGCCGCCGGCGAGCCCCGCTGAGGGCGACCGCTACATCGTCGCCACCGGTGCGACCGGGGCGTGGGCCGGCTGGGACGGTGACGTGGCGCTGTTTTCTGGCGGGGCGTGGGTGCGGCTCGCGCCGCAAACGGGCTGGCGGGTCTGGATCGAGGACGAGGCGGTGCTGCTGGTTTTTGATGGCACGTCCTGGATCGGCGTCACGCCAGACGCGCTGCAAGGCCTCACCCGGCTGGGTCTCGGCACCACCGCCGACGCCGCCAACCCTTTCTCCGCCAAGCTGAACGGGGCGCTCTGGACCGCGCTCACGGCAGTCGAAGGCGGCAACGGCGATCTGCGCGTCACGCTCAACAAGGAAACTGCTGCCGGGGTTCTGTCTTTCCTGTTTCAGTCGGGATTTTCCGGCCGGGCAGAACTCGGGCTCCTTGGCTCCGACGACCTCAGCCTGAAGGTAAGCCCCGACGGAACTGCCTGGCGCGACGCGCTGATCATCGACTGCGCCACCGGCATCGTCGACCAGCCGCAAAGCCCGCGCTTCAAGGCCTATACCAACTACGACAATTACGTCGCGCTCACCACCTGGACGAAGATCGGGATCAACACCGTCGAGGCCAACGATCAGGGCGGGTTCGACCCCGCAACCAACCTCTTCACCGCGCCGGTCGCCGGCACCTACCTCTTCGGTGCGAGCCTTCTCTACAAGGTCAATGCCAGCACCTCGGCCCGGATGCGCGGGCGGCTGGTCCTGAACGGCACGACCGAAATCCGGGGCTCCTTCGGCGAAGTCTCCAGCGCCCACAAGTCGCTCGCCACGGCGCTCTGGCTGCAGACCATGGTGCCGCTCACCGCCGGCGATACCGTCGAACTGCAGGGGTATTTCCGCGCGGAGGACGGATATTTCGCGGCGGATCATACGTCGTTCTGGGGGGCGAAGGTGGGGTGAGAAGGGAGCTGGTCAAGGGGCGTGTCAGGGCTACTGCACCTATGTGTCGCCGATTTCGATCTGGTATTCCTCGGATCGTAGCCATGCGGAAAGTCTGTCTACAGACGCGGCAATCTGATCCGGTTTCCTGAGCGCGCATTCCCACACCGTTGCAACGCGCCACCCGTCTTCCAGAAGCCTCGTGCGAACAGCTGCGCCCCGAGCGACATTCGAGGTGAACTTGGCCTGCCAGAACTCGTAGCGGGTGGATGGGGTGGTGGTGTGGCGGCACCCTTGATGACGATGCCAGAAACAGCCATGGACGAAGACGACGGCGCGATACTTCGGCAGAACGAGGTCTGGTCGCCCGTGGACATTTTTCGGATGCAGACGGAAGCGAAAACCGCGCGCATGCAACGCCCGCCTTAGCACAAGCTCGGGCTTCGTGTCCTTTCCCCTGATTCCTGCCATCATGCGGGACCGGGTCTGCTGATCCACGATATCTGTCATATGCATCCTGGCTTTCGCCTCTGAACCTAGTATACACCGGCTGGATGAAAATCGTCAGGAGCCTGATTTGCCTTCGACTTTCGGCATTGTTGATCTTTTCGCCGGGCCCGGCGGACTGGGTGAGGGGTTTGCATCCCTCGTCGCGGACGGACACTCACCGTTCCGGATCGGCATCTCGGTCGAGAAAGAGGCATCGGCTCACCTGACGCTGACGCTGCGCGCGTTTCTGCGCGAGTACCGGTCACGTCGTGGCAGATTGCCGAAACAGTTCATCGATTTCCATGCGGGAGAAATTCCTGAACCGGACTGGTCGGAAGTCGATGCGGGTGCATGGCGGTTGGCCGTCGAGGAGGCCCGCGGTCTCGAGCTCGGCACTAAGGCCGCGGCAACAGAGATCGATGCCGCCATCGAGAAACTGAAGTCGGGGTACGACGACACGATCCTGATCGGGGGCCCGCCGTGTCAGGCGTACTCCCTCGTGGGTCGGGCCCGATCCAGGGGCAAGGTTGGTTATGTGCCGGAGGAGGATGAACGGCACTACCTGTTCCGCGAGTACATTCGGGTGCTCGACAAGCTCAGGCCGGCAGCCTTCGTGATGGAGAACGTGAAGGGCATGCTGTCCTCGACGGTCGAAAGCAGGCTCGTGTTCGAGATGTTGATGGAGGACCTTACCTCCCTCGGCGGTGGCCATGGCCATCAATACGAGCTGCGGGCCATTCGGATCGCAGACGGGAAGGCCTGCCTGCAGGAGGCGATGCGGCCCTCGGACTTCGTTGTACGTGCTGAAGAGTTCGGTGTTCCGCAGCGGCGTCACCGGGTAATCATCGTCGGAATACGGTCTGATCTGGCCGCCAGAACGGCGGGCGTCAGCATGGCCGTCTCCGAGCGGACGCGAACGGTCAGTGACGCGATTGGTACGATGCCGCGCCTGCGAAGTGGCATCAGTCGAGGGGCGGACAGCGCGGCAGACTGGCGGCAGGAGGTTGTCGAGGCTGCGAGAATACTGTCGCGCATTTACACCGATGAAGAGTGCGAACCGCTCCGCGAGGCATTCTCTTCCGTTTCGAGGCGCATGGCGGCGGAAGCCCCGGTCAGGCGCAAGGACACACGGATTGGCGAGGGCTACGGCGACTCGAACGATGAACTGCTTCGTTGGCTCGAGCGTCCGGAACTTCGCGCAATCGCCCAGCATGAAACGCGTGGACATATGGCGTCTGATCTTGGTCGCTACCTCTTCGCCTCCGTGTTTGGGGCCGTCCGCGGCTACAGCCCCAAAGCCGCCGACTTTCCGCTCGTGCTGATTCCGGATCATCGCAATTGGCATAGCGGAAAGTTCAACGATCGTTTCAGAGTCCAGCTAGCTGATGAGCCATCAACCACGGTGACCAGCCATATCTCGAAAGATGGTCACTACTTCATACATCCTGATCCTTTACAGTGCCGCAGCCTGACGGTACGTGAAGCTGCGCGCTTGCAGACATTCCCCGACGATTACCTGTTCATGGGCAACCGGACCCAGCAGTACGTCCAGGTCGGGAACGCAGTGCCGCCCTTTCTGGCACGCCAGATCGCAGACGTCGTGTTGAATGCCATTTCAGGCATCAATTCCGCATAGAACTGCACTGATCCTGGGGAGCCGGATATGTCATCGGCCGATGTGGCCCCGATGCGAAACGACCTGTTCGACTGTGGATAGACCTAACCTGTTTGGGGGGCCTTCACTGTCCGACGGGCTGAACTTCTTGCTTCAGGCGCGCGATGTCATCAGCTGTCCCGACGAGTTCAAGCAAGACATTTGCGCGGCTTGTCGCAACATAGATCAGTTCGGGATCGGTGAGGCCCTCGATCCCGATCAGGAAGACGCAAGGACGTGACAGACCCTTGAAGCGTCGGACCGTATCAAGGACGATATGATCAGGTCGCACACCATCCGCACGACAGGTCGCATTTCCGGCGATTCTCTCGCCAAGCGCAGCTAGAGCGTCACCCGTCCCAGAGAGCACCGCAATCTGTCCCGGCTTGACTTGGCCTGAGCGTACAAGCTGTGCTATCCGTTCGTTCAGTCGCGCTGGAGCCATTTCGCCCTTGCGACACACTATGGACCCAACCGGCTCCCCCTCAGGTCCTGCAGGGATGCTTCGCCGGCCCTGATACCATTTTGTCATCAGATCATGAATCCGCCGCGTGTTTCGAAGATTCCGTGTCAGCGCGATGGACGATGCGGGGAGAGCATCCATGAACCCCTTTTCCGGAGAAAACAGGCGCTGATTGTCGTCGTAGAATACATAGAATTCGCCGGTATCCGGCTCGTTGATGGTGAGACGCAGCGCGTGCAACCAGGAATCTCGGAAGTCCTGCCCCTCATCAATGATGACAGTGTCAAAGCCGAGATCGGGGATGTTACTGACAGCATCCACAAGCGCTTCGGGAAGTAGGTGGTCGAACACCGATTGGTCGCCATCCGAGGGCAGTTCGATGCCAGCCTTTTGTGCGAGGCCTCGGCAAAGTGAATGGAAACTGGCTACCACTAGGCCTTCATTACCCTGACAGACCGTTCGAAGATGGGCCGCTAGCGGCGCGTTGTAGCATGTCAGAAGCGTACGTCGCCCGTCAGCTGCCGACCTGGTGGCCTTTTCAACGGCTAGCACTGTCTTTCCACTGCCTGCGCCCCCTGAAATCGCCATTTCCTTGTTATCCGCGAGCGAGTCGAGGATCCACGCCTGTTCGCTCGTCAGTCGCTCGATGGTTCTGGCATCGTCGGCAAGGCTTAGTCCGATGTGGGCCCTGAGTTCGAAATGGCTTGCAAGTAGCTCTTCCAGCGCTCTCAGGCCATCCAACCCCAAAGCGCTTTCGCCATGGTCGTCGCCTTCGGTCATCCGACGGACAATCCAGCGATCTAGGGATTCCATGTCGTTCCCGAACGCGATGATTTCGAGCGGCGCATCCGCTGCCAACGCCCGCTGCGGACGGACACTGCCTGGAAGGATCGCGCCATGGCGTGCTCTGATGAAACGCCCCTTCAGCGCCCGGCTTGCTTTGAGGCGCTTCAGGAAATGGTGTTTGCTGCTCCGCGCCTGGGATATCGGGTTCTTGATGCGGAACTTGAACCCGTCACGGTCCTCACTGAGCCACTGTCCATCGGCTTCACGGCAGCTCACCCTCCCGCCCTTTACCTCGAGGAACAGCAACCCGTGTTCCGCATGCGCGACGATGAAATCCGCTTCTCCGTCGAACTCGGCTCCATCGCGATCCGCTTCATGCCAGGAGCGCGAATAGTAGCAGTTGTAATCCCTTGGCAGTTTGTCCCTGATGCGTTCATAGACGCGGACCTCCGAAGACAGTTTCGGATTTTCAAGAACATGACGTGGCAGTTCCCTTGGATACATCCGTGCCATCTTCAGGACCCTCCACCCAGAAGTTTGCGAAAGAAGCCAAGTTCAGGGTTCTCTGGTGTTCCGATCAGCATGCCGCGATCGAGGTGGCGGTTGAAATGCTCACATGAGGTTTCTGGGAGAAAGGTGCAGCAGTGACAGGCTGCGGACCCAGAGCCTTCGGAAAGCGAAAGGATGCCGCTACTGCAAAGCGGATCTGAAGAGCACCACTCCAGATCCCGAAGTGCGGAGAGCAGGATCGGGCCAATCTCGCTGGAGCGTCCCTTTCGTGACAACCCGCCCAGTGTTCCATCGGAGTCGGGTGCGGACGTGTACAGAAGAAATCCGCACATCCCGCCAAGATCTGGCGAGACGTACAACCTCTCTCGGATGGATGCTGTCGAGTACCCGCTGTCGAGTGACAGTCGCTCCGACAGCGCGTGGGCCGTAGTGTGTACCAATAGAAACCTCGCCGAGATCGTCATGGGGAATGGGCGATCGCTGCCATTGTGGTCTTGCCATGCACGCTCGGCGGCCTGATGCGCCTTTGCAGCCCTCTCGACTACGTTCGGGTCATTCTCCCATGAACGTATGGCAGTCTCGTCGAAGTTGACGAATATGCCTTCCCCGCGGACCTCGATGGCCGGAAGCCAGTTCAACTTCTTCTCGGACAGCGGTGCCACGAAAGTGCTGTCGTCGGCGGCCTCCAACGGACTGAGACGAGTGAATGCCTTGAGAGCTCGGACCTCGCGCAACCTCTCGACCGAGACTACACGGTCCAGAACGCCCTTCAAATCGCTCGGGATCACCTGAGGCGAGATCTGGAACTCCGGGAACTCTTCTCCGTCCGGGCCACCCGAGCAAAGCATCAGGTGCTCGTTGGGACGCAGGTCGCCGGTCTTGTTGTCCAGCATTGTCAGCAGGGTCAGTATCCGCGCGGTCAGATCTTCCGGTTTGGTGTCAGGCTCAGGCCATCTGGGAAGGATTCGTTTCCGTACGAAGTCGGGAAGTTGCGCCCTGTCATCCAGCGCAATGATGTCCGGCCAAAATTCCTCCAACATATCCCGGAAGGAACCGCCGAATGGCGGCACGTCGAGCGCAGATTCCATCACGGGGAAATAGGCGTTCGATGCACCGCGCTGAATGGCAATGGGCTTATGGTTGCAGGGTTCGGACTGCTTTTTGAGCCACGGAGATCTGCCCTCGCATGAAATCTGGCCCAACCCGCTAGGCGACAAGGCTCCATCCAGATCGCGTTCGGCCTCGCATTCGGTGCAATGGACCTTGAGCCCCTTCAACCCGGCTCCTTCCCCTATGAGCTTGAGAGGCTTCTTCCGGGAGCAGGAGTCAGCATGCTTCGGCCATGACATCCAGGGAAATTCCTGAAGATGGCCAGCCGGACACGTCACGATGAAGCGAACCGGCACTACGTATGCCTTCTTCATGCGCTTGCCTCGCCCGGAACTGCAGGAAGTGCACCAAAGCTCGGGTTTCCCGATCTCGGAACTCCAGAAGCGGCTACGCTGCAGGTGGTTACATTTCGGACAGACATGCCAATCCGGGAACCTGTAGGCGGGCAAAAGGCGTGGTCGCTGTTCCCTGCCAACTTTTTCGTCTCCGACGGGAGGTAACCGGAACCCGTTCACCTGGAGCCTCGCCTGGAGTGGCTCATGATGAATGCGTTGATCGTTCAGAAGCCCCTTCCTGATGGCCAGTTGATCCCAGGCCTCAAGACCAGCCGCCACCACGGAAACCGGCGCACCGTTCTCGCCTCTGAAGTCAATTATCGCACCGGGGCCATTGCCTGTCAGAACCTGACTCCGGCGAATTTTTCCGATCGATTTCATTGTGCTGCTCCCTTGTACGATCCGCCTGCCAAAAGAACATAAGATGCCGATGCTTCAACGGAACGCAATGAGTTCGGGGTCGGCTTCTGCCCGGCAAAGCGAGCCCTGTTCCTGCGCTCCGCTGCCGCTTCCGCCGAAGTCAGAAGAGCTTCTCCATAGTCGTTCCAATAGTTCTTCAGACCCTGTCGGTCGAACCAGTCATCAAGGAACGAGTTGAGTTGCGCGCGCGCAGCATCTGCCTCTGCCGGATCAATCCGCTTGATGCGGGCAATTACAGTTTCCAGGAGTGTTTCAGCCTCCCTTTGATGGTGTTCGATTGCGCCCGGGTTCTCCATCCCATCAACCAGATGGCGCACCAATGCGACATAGGGAGCATGAAGTGCACGATCGCGCGCACGCGGGGCGAAGGGAGTCACGCTTGTTGCCTCGACATCGCGGTAGAGACTGCGATGCCAACTGGCAAAGGTTTCGTAACGACTGCGATCGCGGGACTTGGCCGCATTGAACAAGGTGATCACAAGCCCGGGTGCCTGCTGGCTTCTGCCAACCCGGCTAGTGGCTTGGATATACTCGGCAATCGTCTTTGGCTGACCATTGACGACCATCAGGCCCAGCCGTGAAACATCCATCCCGACCGAGATCATGTTGCTCGCCAGAACGATGTCGACATGGTCGGGATCGTTCCACGGACGCTCCAGATCCTTGAGGTACTTGGGAATATCGCTGGAACGAACACGACTGGTGAGTTCGATCTGTGTCCCGGCGTCGCGCTCGACCTCACCCGGCCTCCGCGCAGTATAGTCCCGGATACTGCGCGCAACGTCGTCGCGCATGAGAACGAGTGCGCCACCCAGCTCTCTGAGCGAATTGAAGTAATTGACGAGGGTCCAGTATCCGTCGCGCCTGTCTGCCGGTAGCGTCGCGTCGGTAGCTGCCTGGAGCAGAGATGCCGCGACAGCCTGTTGAGTGAATTTGGCCGAGCGACCAACGGTCGATAAGGCTACATAGCGACGGCCCGGAACATCACGATTCTCGATCGCGAAACCCGAATTGGTGTGATCCAGCCCGGGCGGGGGAAATTGAAAAGATCTGCGGTCAAACAGAGCCTTGATCTGGTCGTCAGCTCTGCGGATTGTTGCCGTTGAGCCGATGATCTTGGCCCTCACGCCCGCATTTGAGCGACACATTTCATCGATCGCGGTCTCGTAGAGCCCGGCCAGGCTGCCCAACGGCCCTGATATCAGGTGGAGCTCATCCTGGATCACCAGCTCCGGAGGATCCGCCAGCGTTCCGATGCCAAAAAGGCAGCCGGTTTTCTGGTTTCTTGTTATCTGCGCGTACTTGTCGACCGTGGAGATCAACAATGTAGGTTGCTCTCGGTAGATGTCCTCGTCAACAGTCCAGACCGGGAGCAATGCCAGTTCCCGCTCCAGATCGCATGACTTGTTGAGGCAGCGTACCTCTACACGGCTCTTGTCCGACGAGATTTTCCAGTCGAGAACTTCATGACAGCATGGGCAACTGCGTAACTGGGCCGGCGAGCTGTCCGCTTCGGTATCGAGTACCTGCGCTGCCTGCGACACGTTGTTTGGCGTGGCACCTTCTCCTACCCAAAGTCCCAAGGAAATTGGCATGTCCGTCGCGAAGTGTGCAGGAAGGTCGATATTCTGCAGCTTGACCTTGCCTCGGCTGACCATCTCGCAGGCACAGATCAAAGCAGCTGCGCGCTCGAACTGCTGGATGGTCAGAAGTCTGAGGGTGTAGCGCATGAACGTTGTCACGCCCGCGCCGCTCGGGTTCCCCGCTGCGCGGAGACGACGCAGGAAGATCGTGAAAGCTGTCAGTAGAAGGTAGGCCTCGGTCTTTCCACCACCGGTAGGGAACCAAAGCAGATCCATCGTCTCGCGATCACAGGAGTCGGGGTTCGCAATCGACTCCAGACACAGGAGTGCGAAACCGAGCTGAAACGGGCGCCAGATCAGTTCGGGAGGCGTTGGATTGATGCGCCATGAGTACTGAAGCGCGAGAGCGGTGTTCGCGAGCCTGAAAGCGGTTAGCACCTCGGGTGATGACTCTAGGAGCGCAATGCCAGATCGCATCCGCTGTTCAGCGGTTCGGCAGCGCTGCATATGCACATGTGCCTGTTTGACGTGCTCCTGCGGCATGTCGAGCGCTGCACCTTCCATCCTCGCAACCCATTTTGTGTAGGCGGCAACGAACGATTTCAGCCCTGCGATGAGACTGGGGGCGTCTTCGGATGCAAGCCATGACGCCGCAAGCGGCAACCGAGCTTCGCCCTGCCGAAACTCGATATCGCCTTCAGCGCTGACGACATGGACGGTGGCTTCCGGAAACCAGCTGGTCCTCACCTGATATACCGTCCCATCAACGGGCTCGTCCCACATCGCGGAACAGGTGTGACCCACTGCGAATTGCTGGACGTCCCGATACAGCAAGGCGGCCGCCCGGGCATCGTCTTCGTCGCTCGCCAATCCAGCCCTGTCCGGCTTTGGAACGAACTTGCAATCGGCTTCGCATTCTACACTCAGCGAAAACTGAAAAAGCGCTGCTTCCTCGTTGGCTGCGCGACTTCTTGTTTCGGTTGGCCTCGCGTCGTTTGTCACCGCAAGCGTCACGAGCAGAATGTCACCCCAAGGGGCGATGCGGCAGTGCAAGGACGTTCCGGCAAGCCCGCGGCTTGCAAGGCTGACGACGGGCGCCGCTTGCTCGCGCAGTTCCGCGAGTTCTAGTGAAACCTCGGCAAATTGAGGATCTCGCCGCCAGCTCTGCACCCGCTTCCTCGATGAACCGGCGCTGTCTTCGGCCGCGCTTTCGGGCCTGTAACGAGCCCCATCCACCCGAACCCGCAGTCTGGGCGCCGAACCGCTCGGTCGGATGGCAAAGGAAAGACCAGCCGAACTTGGTCGGAATGCTGAAGCTGCCTTAACCCCATCCAGCGCGGTCCCCACCGCATCCGCATCGTCAGCATCGCTCGCTTCGTCGTCATCTTCCGGCGAAATCGTCGTGCGAGGCGGGAACAGGATTCCGGTCAGATATCGATCAGTCGGCCGATCCGAAATCAGTTCATTCGACTCCTCCGGGCCGATGAGATCAACCTTCATCCGTTCCAGGATCGTGTCGCGCGCATCAATCATTTACGTTCTCCAGAAACAAGAATTATCGCTCAACGAGGAATGCTGCCAAAGCCGCCGAGGAGTGGCATGAGCGCAAGGCGCGGGGCCTCTCCGGACCGCCCGGGCACAACAATCGTAGTCGCGCCAACGACAGAAATTCCCGCGACGACTTCTGGAAGCGCGGAATCCCGATCGACCTTTCGTAGCGCCTGGACCAAGTCGATGAAGTCATGCGACAGGCACCCGATCGCAGCTCCGTCCTGATCTCCGATCCTCAGAACCAGACGTCCGTCTGTATCAGGATAGGCCGCCACTATCGGTTCATCGATCGATGCACGCCAAATGCACGAGATTGCTTCCGCCTCATTGACGACATGGCCCGAACGCACGAACTCGGCCCAGTCGACGAGATCTCCCTCAAGTCCGATCTCGATCATCCTATGGTCGGGATGCGCGGCCCAGTAGCGCTCCGGATCCCCGATCTTGTAGAATTTTCTGGGGCTGATCCACCCTGTCCGCAGTTCCGAGCTTGCGCGGGTTGCTCCAACATAAAGGATGCGGGCTTCCTCCGCCCAGTCCACACGGTCGCCGGATGGTGCCCGCGTGAGCAGCAGCATGACCCTCTCAGCCTCTCTCCCCTTGATCGCATGGATCGTCGAGAGCAAAGGTCCCGAACTTCCCTCGTGGTTGCTGATGAGCTCGAGGGGCGGATCCTCAAGACCTTCGGCGATGTTGGCAACAGAAATCATATCTCGACCCGAAGCATCCAGATCGAGCAGGATCTCCCAGCACTCCTCAACGTTCCGCCATGGCGCCGGGCTCAGTGCCTCATGGAGTGAACGAAAGTCATTTTGCGACATACGGGTTGTAGGCGGAAGACCGCCCAGAAGTGCGCCAATCCATGGCTCGATCCTGATTGGGCGGTCGGGCAGGCGGAGCCGGAAGTGTCTGCCAGCCGCGCGCATTTGTTCAGCGGCAGTGAAGAGGCCGCGACGGCTACGCGTCAGGATAAGACCGACTGTTGTAGAGGGATGTACCGTAAAGCTCTTGATGTCATTCTCAACCGCAGCGCTCCTGATCTGATCTCGAACACGAAAGTAGCCTTCCCGTGAACCCACTGGATCACCTCTCAATGTCTCGCGAACAGAGGAGAACATTTCCTTCAGAGCTTCCGTCCGGGTGCGGTGGTCGCGCCCAAGTTGATCGCAAGCGTAATCCGAGCTCTTCGCGACTTCTGCGAGCAACGTGGAACCCGAAGAGCCCCTGCGCTGGTAACCGTAGATCGATTGTGCGAAATCTCCGAAGACCGTTATTCCGCAGGTGGGATGGAGCAACGCAAGAAGCGCCTCGCACATCTCCTTGCGGTCGCCGACGAGATCCTGCGCTTCATCAATAATCACGTGTTCCAGCTGACCAAGTGCATCTGCAACGAGCGGGTTGTCCGATCGCATCAGTCTTGTCGCAGCCCGAATGCTGGCGTCATGGCTGCCTGAAAAACCCAAACCGGCATTTGCAAGCAGGCGCGCCGCGAAAGAGTCGAACGTCCTGACTTGCAGCGCCGCGGCGTTCGGTAATTCGCCCAGGCGGCGACCGATCCGGTCCCGAAGTTCCGCAACCGCGATGCGCGTAAAGCTGAGTAGCAGGATGCGCGATGCGGCGAGCCCCTCTCCCTCCACAAGGGAGATGACACGTTCGCATGCCACATGGGTCTTGCCGCTCCCGGGGCCAGCCTCGACCACCATTCTCAGACCAGCAGGAGACTTCGCCACGCGAAGCTGGGTCTCATCGGGCACAGCGTCCAGATCTGAAAAAGCGAGGGGGGCGAGGCCGAACCACTCATTCAGGAAGGAGGTGTTCTCTTCACTTATCGACCATTTCTGCTCGACTGGATCGAAGGTTCCGCTGAGCGAAAGTGCCTTGCGCAGTGGAGCAGGCATCTTGCCGTCTCCAGTCCACCGCCCGAAAGGCTCGATTGCCTGGTGGCCAATCAGGGACTCGGACTCATCAAATGACGCTAGAACCTCGACCAGACTCTCGGTCGTGCCTCCAGTGACTTCCGGAAACAGTTTTTCGGAACCTGTTCCGACGGAGATGCCATGATCGCCGAGGGCCACGATCATGCCGTCCGGCAGTGCAACCCGACGCTCCGGCAGGCTGACCAGAACTCGCTCGTCGCGCATCGTGCCGTGGCCAATGTCCTGCAACTCGCACAGCAAGTCGATCACTCCGTTTACTCGGGCCGTGGCGTCAGCGCGGTCCACGTCATCCAGAAACTGCAAAACCCAATTCACAGCTTCGGCGCGGCTGAGCCCACGGCGCGCATGGACGATGCGCCGGACCAGATCTGCGATGGCTCTTGTGCTGCCGTCGGCCGGTACGTCTGGCATGTACCGGCCGGGCGCAAGCGCAGTTTCAGAAGTCACACAGCACCTCTCTATACACCTCCCAATTATGATTGACGTTCCGATAGTTAGTAGTCAACCTTGCGATGATTGCCTCGGACTGTCCCTGTGGTGATCGTGTTCCGTGACGTTGTGCGAACTCGGATGGAAAGATGTATGGTGCGAATGTGCTGACCGACCAACATCAGGTACTTGCCAAGCGCTTTGTCGGCCTTGCTCAGACACGGGGCCAACTGCCGGTCTTTGCTATCGAGCACGGGCTTGACGAGCCAGCGCTGGAAGTGCTGAGAAGGTCGGTCTCGCGACAGATTGAGGAGGATCCGCAACTCGCGGGAGCAGTGTGGTCGTGGAACTATCTTCCGTTGCTGGTGGCTGCAACGGAGGTGGGGTACCGATACCGGGGCACAGGAACCGATTTCTGGCCGGTACTCTCTCAAGAACTCGGGGTAGAGGCGGGGCCTGCATTCCGTTCCGGTCTGTCTCGGCTGTTCGAGCTCGGACATAACAAGCTTCGCCTCGCGCGACCCGGCGACAGCCCTTGGGAACGCCATTTCCCCCATATCTCATGGCCGATCGGCAACTCCGTGGTGCCTCTTGAGATTCAGCCCTGGCTCTCAGACGCCCTCAGACGTGCTGTCAGGGCAGGAGTCTCAGCCGATGATACGGACCGGCTGCTCGAATACCTGAGAGCGCTTGCGGCGGGGCATGCAAGTCGCCGCTTCGAGAACTGGCTCCTTCAGGGGGACGTTGCCCTCGAGGTTATTCGCAGGCTGCTTGCCCTTGAGTCGGAAGGCTGGCTGTCTGGGAGCTTTCTCGCGCGAGTCGATCGGGATATCCGAAAGGATTGGGGTGCGCTTCGAGCAATCACTGAGGCTAGGAAGACGGTCGCAAGAAGAACGGCACGCCTAACCCAGATTGCGGCATCCCGCTTTGTTCTTGCGCTGAGGGATGGCGAGCCAAGACATCTGGGTATTCGTGGGCCAACGTTGCCGGCCCAGCTGCGAGATGAAGTGATCGCCGCTTTGCGCATACATGGTGACCGCATACGGGCGGTTGACGGGATTCATGTGATCTCGCTTCGCGCATTCCTTGCCGGTGGTGAAATCGTCCTGAAGAACATTGCTCCTTTCCCGATATCTCCGTTGCGCCGCGACGACGCTGTCGATCTTGATGAGGGAATTGCACAGACCACTTTGGAACGTTTGCAACCGCTTGAACCGGAGTATTTCGCTGTTGAGTCCAATGGCCTTGCAGCTCACGCTGTTTTTCCAGGCGAAAAGCTTCAACCCGAATCCAGGATTCTACAGCTCATTCAAGCAGGTGATGACAATAGCGTCGAAACGCGGACCCTCGAAACATCCAACCCCTCGGATATCGAGTTCCTGCGTCGCCGCGGGTTCTTGATAGCAGACCGCGTTCCAACTCTCAGGATTACTGGTTTGCCTGCGCCCGGGGCTTCAAACAGGTTCATTGAAGACTTTCCGATTCTGGTTTCGCAGCGGGGAGTGGCGGACACTGAATTCCTTCTCAATGGAGCGGTGACCTCAGGCGATCCTCTGAGTATCGGCGGCACCGACTGGAAGGCAATCAGACCTGACGTTGGTCTTCATGTGATCGAACCGGTCGAAGGTCGAGAACACGACAGGCTGGAGTTCGAAGTAGTAGAGCCGCCGGACATTGAACCGGCCATGGTGAAATTGTTGCCGGCCAACGCAAATGTCTCCGATCTCGAGACAGGCCGACTTGAGATCAGAGTGACTGCTCCCCTTGCGCTTGAGGCTGTTCCGATCCGCATTCGAGTGGTTTCCCCGAACGAGCCGGCGCTCGTGGTCCAAGGTGTGATCGACCGCCTTCCGGCGAGGTTAGCGGGACGTTCTTCGGTGCTGCGTGAAATCCAGACAAAGTTGGCTGGGCAGCGAGCAAACGAAAACGGCTTGCGACTGCATGTCGAAGCCGAGGGTCTTCTGGAGAAGGTGTTTTCGCTTCCACCAGTTCGCCGCGAGATACGTTATGACGGGGAGACGGGCGAGTGGACAAGGAGCGGCGAAGACGCAGGAGCGATCCCTTCGATCACCGCGACGGTCGTTGCGCCTCTTCTCGGGGCAGCAGGTGACCGCAGTTCGGGAGGAACCCGGCTGGTACTGCCGGATGCGGCCGACCACGAGGCGCTGACGGCGGGCCTGATCCTTTCTGGATCGGAGTCCACTCGGCTTCGCTTGGGAGACCGCAGGAGAGTGTCACTTCCTGCATTACTTCGGGAACCGACGTCGAGCGAGAATGGCGTTGGAATCATCGAATTGGCCCGCGCAAATGTTGCGTGGCAACTTGCAGAAGCGAATGACCTTCTTGGAAACTGGCAACGAAGGTCGGTGGTCGAGGAGCTTGAAGCCGCGTTGATCGAGCAGCTTTGCGGAGCGAGATGGCGCAGGTTGGAAGCAGGTATCGATCTCTCGATTCTTTCCCCGCATGGCGCGCTACTTCGTTGTGCCGACGCCCTTGGCTTGGTCTCCGGCGAGGACTTGCCGAACATTGAGACTGCCCACGATCAGGAGTTTCTGCGAGAGCGATTGGTCGTCCGCCTTCGAGAGGCTGTACCGGACATCTCGGAAGCGCTGTTGCAGTGGACTGAAGATCTGGCCGGAGAGCTCGATCTTGCGGTGATCGATGCATATGAAGACTTGCGACAGAAATTGGAAGCGGACGGTATTGAAGCCTTCGACGAAGTGGACATGGCCCGTCCCGCAGACTCATGGCGCGATGCGCTGGAACGCTCGCGCGAAATCCCGCTGCTTCCGATGTTCCGCCCGTTCATTCTGCCGGAGGCGAGGTGGTCGGCACTTATCAAGCCCTTTTATAGCGAGCTTACGGAGGACGACCTGGTCGATCTTCTTGATTCTACCCATGTTGACGCCTCCAGACGACCCGGGCTCCGTTGGCTCGGACGTTCTGAAATCCGAACCATGTTGCAGCTGTGGCTTTCGCCTAAGGCAATGGTGGAAACCGAAGGTTGGCGAGAGTTCGTGGCAAAGGGACTTTCGGATGTCCGAACCAGTAGAGCCGTTCGTTACGTTGCGCTTCGACGCAAACTCGCGCTTGGAGACCTGCCGATTGAGAGTGCCATCTGATGGACCACTACCTAAGATTCGTGAATTGCGTGCAGGCGTTGCGGCGAAGGGTTTCGGCTCTCGATATTGGTCTGGGTGGCGCCCTCGGGGTCGCCGCTGATCCCTTGCCCTACCAGATTGCAACTGTGCGCCGGGTCCTTGGAGACGCCCACATTCGTCACTTGATTTCGGACGAAGTGGGACTCGGCAAGACAGTGCAGGCATTGATGATCGTGAATGCCCTGCGCTGGCAACATTCCGCACACCGAACCCTCGTGATTGCACCAGACAATCTGTTGGCGCAGTGGCAGGAGGAATGCTGGATCCGAGGCCACGTGATGCCTGCTATCGCCGGTTCGATCGGAGATGGTATTCACGACGAACTGTCGCCAGTCACGCTGGCGCGCCCGCGCGATCTGATGACACGTCCTGGACAGGGCACGCGAACAATAAGCGCGGATCCTGCTGTGTTCGATCTCTTGATTGTTGACGAGCCCCAAACGATGCCGCGAGATGCGATTCAAGTCATTTTGCAGGCAGCTGACGAGTTTCGGCAAGTTCTTGTTCTATCCGCCACTCCAAGACTTGGCGATCCTGTTTGGCGCGAACCGATCTTGCGAATGATCGAGCCGGGGGCTGCCGCGCTTGCGCGGCTGGAGGGTCGTAGCGTAGCTGCCGTTCTGCAAGAGCGCGAGGAGGCGGCAGTTGCGGCTCTTGACGGATCGGATAGCCCTGAAGACTGGGCCCGAGGCTTCATGCAGTCGGCAGCATCACGGCGCATCATAAGGAACGGTCGTTCCGAATGGGGCGAATATCTGCCGCAGAGACGCAATCATGAGGTTCGGCTGCAACCACTTGCTTCCGAGCGAATGCGGCATGAGATCGCTGCCTTGGTGCTTGGGGACGCAGATCCAGCCGAAGGCATCCAGGGACCTGCCTGGACAGCTGCACGGGCCCTGCAGCGCAGCGCGAGAGCGGCGCGGACGGTTCTGACAGAACTTGCAACACGGGGAGGGGCTCTCGCTCAGCTGGCAGAAGCCGCACGCATCAAGTCACTCGAAGATCCCGGTGACAGTCGCCTCGAGGCCTTGCTCGACATCCTTTCGGAGCAATGGTGCCATGATCAGGATCGCGCATTCATCATTGTCTGTGGAGACAATCCAACCATAGACATGCTGGGCGCAGCACTTCCAAGGTACTTCCCTTTCCTCTCAGATGGCATCTCGGTGCTACGGCGCCCTGCAGCGACGGAGGTCGAAGGGGTCACCAATCTTCGCGAAATCCAGGAAACGCTTGCACCGTTGCTGTCCGGCGAGAGCCGCCTTCTACTCGTCGGCGACTGGGTGCAAGCAGGGCTCAATCTTCACCATGTGGCCGAAGGGATCATCTTTTTTTCTTTGCCTTGGGGAATTGATGCTATCGACCAGCTGATCGGCCGGGTGGACCGTATTGGCCTTACGGGCGACCGAAAAGGCTCGAGACGAATTTTCGATATCTGGCGCATCCTGATCGAAGGATCTCAGGAAGCCGCAATTGCAGACACGGTCGCGGCACTTGGCGTATTCGACGCCCCGCTGCCACCACTTTCACCCTCAGAACTGGCTGAGCTTCAGACAGTGCTGGGGCGTGCTGCCATCGGGCGCAGGGCAACCCTTTCGCTTGCTCCACTTACGGGAAACGGCACGGGAATGCCTTCTCGTTTCAAAGAAGCAAATCCTTTCACACATCAACAGGCAGCTGATGAATTCGAACGGTGGCGTCAGAAGCCTTGTCCAGCGCCGGCGATGCTTTCTGAACTGGCGCACAAAACGGATACACCAGTACGGCGAGAAGAGCGAGCAATCGGTGCATGGCTGAAGTCAATAACCGCTTCCAGAGATTTCGACGTCGGCCATCGACGTGACAAGGTCGACGACTACGGATTTCAGACGATCTGGTATCATGGTGTCGGCGAAAGAGGGCGTGCGGGCGATAGCCCTTTCGCTCTACCTGGCGCGTCCCGAGAGAACTGGATGTCGGGGCACGTCCCATTCATCTACCGTCGAGCAGACATCTCAGCGCCACCTCGGAAGGCCGTTTTCACAGACGATGGGGAGCGTTCCGGAGATGGCGAAAGATCTGGACGCCCACTGCGCTTTTTGGATCACGGCGAAGAACTGCACGATGGTCTGGTCGCAGGCTACACAGCCGCATGTTTCAATGGTTTCGGAACGGCAAGGACGGTTGTGCAGACGAGCGTCAGGTTGCCTGAAGGGCACCCAGCAAGAGGGATCGGTCCACTGGCGCTCATTTCGGTAGCGCAGATTGATCCGTTTCCGGATGAACTGCTTCCACAACTTTGGACATCCAAAGCAAAGGAGATCCTCGAATCCGCGCCGACAGATGCGCAGAAACGAGCACTCACCGTCGACCGGAATGCGCTCCAATCCCTGTTTTGCGCACTCCAGCGCAAGGTGAGGATCGCAGCGCCAGCGAAGCTCATTCGTGTTGGCTCTCGAAAGGCACGCGACTGCTGGCAAGACTTGGCAGAAGATGACGTGGACCTGTGCCTTGAGCCAATAACCCCATCAACCAACAACGCGTTGGCCAAGGGGCGGACTCCGTTTGTACCTCTCGAGAAGCAGGAGGTTGTGAATTTGATCCGGTCTCGACAGGTGGCTGAGATTGCAGCGCGGGTGGAGCAGCACAAGGCGTCGGTCTTGAATAATGTTCGACAAGAACTTGCAGTCTTCGCGCTGCAAGTAAGCGCCCATTTTCAGGCAGAAATCAGAAACAGAGAGCTGGCTTTGGAGCGTCGTAGGCAATCACCACCCGATGCTGGTCCAGTCGAACTCTGGCAGGGTCAGGTGGCCGCTTTGGAAAGATCACTCTCGATGGCCCGTTTGAACTATTCGGAAGCCACAACGTTTATCCGTGACATTGCCGGTGGAAGCGTCCTGTTTGGGAGAATTCAACCCGTCACGGTGCTCATGGCTCTCGTCGCTGACGATTGAATGCAAATCCAAATCGGAAAACTTCTCGCCGTGGATGAGATGCCAGAGAACGTCCGATTCCGGTCCCTTCCCCTCCGCCACTTGCCCCAGCGAAAGCGTTCTCCCGATCCGGCTCCGGCCGGATTTTTCCGTTTTCCTAGAGGGTTGTGCGGGATAGGCTGTTAACCGGGCTAAGCCGCGAAGCACGCGTATGCGTTCTCTCAGGGCCGATATTCTCCAGACCTGTTAACCGCGCACAGTCCGGTTCAGAGCGCCATGTTATTGTAATCATGAGATTTAAATTGCACGCGTACTGCGCGCGGTTTGTAGTTCCGTTCGCCAAGCTGCTGGAACCCGGATCGAACGATCAGCGAATGGTCCTATGCCGCCTGTGCGAAGCCACCATTCACGGCCTGTTGCCAAACGTGGGCGTAGACGCTTTCGGCGAGTGCTTTCTTTTCATCGGGCGTGAACGGAGGTGACGGTAGACTTGCGAAGACCTCGTCCAAAATGAATACCTCGACGTCTGCCTTGGTCTGTTCTTTCTCCCAGAAGCGATCCAGTTCGGCCAAGCGCGTCTTTATGGAGGCCAGAAGGTCGCGGCTCGCCTGCTTCACCCGTTCGCGAGACGTCTTGTCCAGGTTATCCTTGAGCAGCAGGTCGAAGAGCGCGAGTTCGTCCTCGCCAAGCCCCTCCTTCGTTGCGCGCTTCTGTTCCTCGTCCAGACTGTTCACGAGCTCGACCAGTCGACGGAAAGTTTCCTCGATGGTGGTCCGGTCTTTCTCCCGATTGTAGTCGGCGATGATCGCCTCGTACTTCACCTGATAGTCCATCCTTGCGGGATTGCGCGCCAGCATCTCGGCGAGTTTCTGTTCAACGATGTCTCGGATGTCCTGAAGGGCGGTCGCTTTGCGTCTGACCTTCTTTGCGAATTCATCGCGTAGCTTCTCAAGATCGATCTGACTGAGGTCGAAGGTCAGTCCCTCGGCTTGGTCGTCTCCTGGCGCCTGCGTCCGGATGGCTTCGTTGACGATCCGGTGCAATTCCCTCAACAGCTCTGTGACGTCAGCCGTGTCGCGCCGCTCGGTCAGCTTCTTGTAGATTGCCTCGATGTTGTCGTGTCGTTCGGCGTATGCCCAGGCGCTGGGCTCCATCAGCAGCGCCTTGAAGCGGATGAAAACCTGCCGTGCGAGAATCTCGAAACGCCGCTTGGCCTCGTCCGTCGAATAGACGGCTTCCACGGCGTCCTTCAAACTCTTGATGCGCATAAAGCCTTTCGAACCGAGTAGCACGCTTGGATCGAAACCGATGCCGCGCAAATGGGCCTCGGTCGCCTCGATAGCTTCAAGGAGGGCCTGCACCCTCTCCTCAATGGGGGCGATGATCTCTTCTCCGCCTGTGCCATCATCGCCTAGCGCGTACTGAGCCAGCGCGGCCCGCAGGCTGGCTAGCATGCCATTATAGTCGACAATCAGGCCAAAGTCCTTGCCAGGATACACCCTGTTCGCGCGCGCTATGGCCTGCATGAGCGTGTGCGCCTTCATCGGCTTGTCGATATAGAGCGTCGACAGACATTCCACGTCGAAGCCGGTCAGCCACATCGCACAGACTATTGCGACGCGGAACGGGTGTTTGGGGTTCTTGAAGGCCGTCTCGACATCGATGCGCTCGCCATTCCCGATATCGAAGCCCTGCTTCATCAGGGCACGGTGCGGGATGATGTCGAACCCCCACTTCTTGAAGTCCGCGACCTCGTTCTGCGCTTCGCTGATAATGATCTCGACTATGGTTTCCTCGAGCCACGTTGCCTGCGCATCCAATTCTTGCGCTTCCTCCTCGAGGACAGCGCGCATGCTTTCGTCGGCCGTGTTATCCGCCTGGGCTTGCTTGGTATCGGCCGCCGCCCTGACTTCTGCGGCTTTCGCCCGCCATCGCGGGACGATCATCTGGTGCATCCGGGCGCAGGTGATCTTGTCGATGCAAACAAAAAGGGATTTTCCGGATTCCCACCTCGTTGCGCAGTGATCCACGAAATCGGCTGCGATCTTGTCGAGCCGCTCATCGGCGGTGATGACCTCGTAGTCCTTCCCGAGCAGCTTATCGAGGAGCGCCGCCTGATCGGGGTCGAGTTCCACCTCCTCGATCTTCTCGGCAATCCGTTCGTTCAGATCCGTCTTGCCGACACCCAGCTTTTCGCCCCGGTTCTCGTAGACCAGCTTGACGGTTGCCCCGTCCTCCTCGGACCGCTTGAAGTCGTAGCGCGAGACATATTCGCCGAAGATGCGCTTGGTAATCTCGTCCTGCTTGAAAAGCGGCGTGCCGGTGAAGCCGATGAAGGCGGCATTGGGCAGCGCTAGGCGCATGTTGCGGGCTAGCCGCCCTGCCTGCGTGCGGTGCGCCTCGTCCGAGATCACGATTATGTCGTCACGCTCGCTATAGGGCTTCTTTGGGTCCACGTCTTTGTTGAACTTGTGGATCAGGCTGAAGACGTACTGGTTGTTTTCCTTCAGGATCCGCTCAAGATCATCTCCGGATGCCGCGCGCGGGGTATCGTTTCCAGCGACACCGCAGCCGACAAACGTCTTATAGATTTGGCTGTCGAGATCATTCCGGTCTGTCATTAGTAGGAATGTGAAATTTCCAGGTACCTTACGCCGTACCTTCTCGGCGAAGAACGCCATCGAGTAGGACTTGCCGCTGCCCTGGGTGTGCCAGAACACGCCCAGACGGGGCGTTGTTGCAGAACTCAGCCGGTGAAGGATTCACATCGGGAATCCATGGGGTTAGACGAGCTGCATGAGCAAGCCCAAGCCCGCCCGCTACCGCACGACAAACTGGTCCACCTACAACGATGCGCTCAGGAAGCGCGGGTCGCTGCTGATCTGGCTGGACAAGGAGATGACCTGGCACGCGCCGCATGAGGGACGCCCAGGACGCCCGCCGGTCTTTTCGAATGCCGCGATCCAGTTCTGCCTGTCGCTCAAGGTTCTGTTCAAGCTGCCGCTCAGGCAGACAGCCGGGATGGTCGCGAGCCTCCTGCGTCTGGCAGGGCTGGACTGGCCCGTTCCAGACTACTCGACGCTGTGCCGCAGGCAGAAGACCCTCCATGTGCAGATCCCCTATCGTCGTGCCGACGGGCCGCTGAACCTGTTGGTGGACAGCACCGGGATCAAGTTCCTCGGTGACGGTGAATGGCAGGCCCGCAAGCACGGTGTTCAGGGCCGCCGCCAATGGCGCAAGGTCCATCTGGCGATGGATACCGCCACCTCCGACATCCGGGCGGTGGAGTTTACACCCAGCCGAGACGGCGACAGCCCAGTGCTGCCAGACCTGCTGGGGCAAATCCCCGTGGACGAAAACATCAGCACTGTGACGGCCGATGGTGCCTACGACACAAGGCGTTGTCATGCAGCGATCCTAGCGCGCGATGCGGTCCCAATCATCCCGATCCGCAAGAATGGTCGGTCGTGGAAGGAAGACTGCCCAGCCGAAATTGCCAGAAACGAAACTCTGCGAGCCACCCGATACTATGGACGAGCCTTCTGGAAGCGATGGACAGGATACCACGCCCGCAGCCGCATCGAAGCGAAGATGCGCTGCCTCAAGTCCTTCGGCGAGCGTATCATGGCAAGAGACCCCGACCGACAGACCGCCGAAATCCACATCCGCATCGCCCTCATGAACCGCTTCAACGCCCTCGGCACTGCCGAGATCGTCCACGTGGCATGACGTCAGTGGGGTAAGGGGATGTCACGCCTCAGGCCGGGTTAATGCAACAACGCCGCTATGACCTTTGCCTGCGCATCCGAGAGGTCGGGGTGAGGGGCGACCTCGAGCGTGACCTCGGAATGCCACTCGTTGTCGTCGTCTGCCGACGTGTCGTTCTCCCGTGATCCTCGGATCCTGAGCATTCGAGAAAGCAGGAAGTCCTTGAAGCACTCGTCGTTCAGACAGAACGCTCGCGTGTGCCAGCGGAAGCCGTCGAACGCGATGGCATGGGGCGCCATCCAGCGCCAGCGCGGCTCGGGGCTGGACAGGGACTGGTACTTGACCTCGATCGCCTCGGACCGGCGGATGGCGCCGACGACGGAACGAAGCGTCACCGGATCGACGCCACGCACCGGCGTCGGGGCGGACGCGTAGGGCGGGAGATTGGCTATCCAGGAGTCCTCCCGGTCGAGGATCCCGTCAGAGAGTGAGCGTAGCTGCGCGAGGTAGCGGCTCGCATCTGGCTCGAGGAACTGCGCCTTGAAGTCCGAGCCGCGGACATAGGTCCGCGCGCTCTTGTCGTAGACCATGTTGTCCGGTGCGAAGCCAATGTAGCGGTTCAGGTCGGTGGACGCTTGGTTCACCGAGACCCCGAACTGGTCCATCAGATCGCTGCGGTTCACATGTCCCTCCCAGAACAGGCGGAACTCTATGAACTCAAGGCGTTGCTCGACGCCCCAGCGAAGTTCCGACCTGTCGTTTTCCATTACAATCCCCGGCTCGGGCAGTGCGCACCCTAACTATGCGCGCCCATTTTCTGGGCCTAAGCCGAGGCTAGCCGAGCCGGGGATGTGGCGCAATCGAAATGCGTCGCAAATCAGAGCTTTGGAGCGACACCACGGGTCGGGAGAAAGAGGGTGTCGTCAGTAGGCCGGGACGCCCTGATCGGAAGTGGCATTCATCACGTCGCGTTCGAAGGCCTCGATATCGGCGATACGATAGACGACGCGCCCTCCGATCTTCATGTATGCAGGACCTTCGCCGGCCCACCGCCACCGCTCCAGGGTGCGGTGCGAAATGGTCCAGCGTTCCGCCAGTTCTTTCTGGTTCAAGCAGGTTGGTTTCATAATCGTCTCCTTTTTCGCAACTCACAGCGGCTGCAGGAGGACGAAGGCGTGAAAGAAAAAGAGAGGCAAGTCAGTGTCTTGAGGCGCTGTGCGCAAAGGAGCCGCGGCCGCGCAGAGCCATCAACGCACCCGGTGAGAGCGAGAGAAAGCAATCGTATCGGACGCTATTCTTGGAGAAACGTGGCAAGTGGCAGGGCTTCGAACCTGCCCGCTGAGCGGAGTTTTTGCGTATCGCCTTCCCTCCGCCACTATCACCCTTTCGAACCTGTTTAGGTCGCCGGTCCGAGGCGAATTTTCTCCTGTTTTCAAAGGGGTTTGCCGGATGGGTGCGAACCGCTGAGACGCAGGCGCGCAGCGTTTTCCGTCTCTGAATGGCCTCTCGTCTCTGGTCGGGCGAACCGCGCCGATTTCGGTTCGGTCGAAGTTTTCCTCGCCTTTACAATTGCTTGACTCGCAACCCCGCCAAAACTGCGCGCTATGTTTCCATCGCTATCGACCGAAACAGAGACCAAACATGCAGGAGGCGTAGCCGATAGGTGCGCTGGCAGAACGGCGCGTAGCGGTGGCGGTGTCCGCACATGGCGACAACCGGAAAACCTCGACGACAAAAGGACTTGAACTCGTTAGCGTTACAAGGCGCAGGCGGTAGTCAACGGCCTGTGCGAACCAGCCATCAGCGTTTGGAACGATTTTCAGGAGAGTGCATGGGAACAGTTGATATCATCCCCGACATCCACGGGCAGATCGCCAAACTACGAGGAGCGCTCGATGCCCTCGGATGGCGGCGGAATGCGGCGGGCTGGATCCATGCCGACCCGGAGCGGACCATCGTCTTTTTGGGCGACTTCATCGACCGCGGACCGGAAAACCGGGCTGTGATTCACTTGGTGCGCGACATGATCGACAGCGGCAAGGCCCGCGCGATCATGGGCAACCACGAGTTCAATGCCCTTCACTTCCACACGGCCCACCCCGAGACTGGCCAGCCCCTCCGCGCTCATTCCGAGAAGAACCTGCGCCAGCACGCAAGCTTCCTGGCGGAGTTCCCGGTCGACGCCGGCGAGACACGTGAGGCGTTGGCTTGGATGCGCAGCCTCCCGCTTTTTCTTGAGTCCGAGGGGTTTCGCGCTGTGCATGCTTGCTGGGTCGACCCCACGATCGACCGCGTCCGCGCGCTCACCGACAATGGCGTTCTGTCTGAAGAGCAGCTGATACGAGCGGCTGACCCTGCCGACGAGCTTTTCCACCTTGCCGAGGAAATCACGAAGGGGCCCGAGCACAAGCTTCCCGAAGGGTTTGCGTTCCGCGACAAGGACGGCACCCACCGCGATCATGTCCGACTGCAATGGTGGAATGCAGAGGCCCGGACCTGGCGTGACATCGCAATCTCGGTGCCTGATCCGGATGATCTGCCCGATGTCCCACTACCGGGAAGCCTGATGGCGCAAACCTATCCCACCCACGAACGCCCCGTCTTCTTCGGTCACTACTGGCTCAGCGGCGATCCGGTCCTGCAGGCTCCGAACGCGCTGTGCCTCGACTATTCCGCCGGCAAGGATGGGCCGCTGGTCACATACGAACTGCACCCGGATGAGACGTTGCTTTCTCCAGACCGGGTTCGGCCTCACCAGATCCCTGACTGATCCTTCGCCTCAGTCGAACACCCGCTGTGGCTGATCCTCCCAAGGAAGCGAGGCGACAAAGCAAAGATCGTAGAGGCTGATCGCGCAGGGCTCGCGACACACGACCAGCCGCTCGAGAACATCCGGCGCCAGCCAAGCGAGGCGCAGGAGGCGGCTGACATAACGGTCGGAGAGGCCCTCCTCGGAGGCGAGATCGGCGATGGTGGCGACCTCGCCGCGCTCCATGCGCTGCCGCCATGCCCATGCCCGGCCGATGGCGCGCAGCACGCGCGGATCCTGTCCCGGCGGCGGGTCCGGCGTCTCGATGTCCTTCGGTGGCAGGATGCGCGGCCGTCCGCCGCGCTTGCGGACCGTGAGCGGGATGTGGACGCGGATCACCGGGCAGAGCGCGGCAGATTTGACCGGTGCACTGGGCGATCACTTGCAATCCCCGGGGGCGGTGATGTTTCACCCCTACCTGTCGGGTGAACGCACGCCGCACAATGATGCCACCCTGCGCGGTGCCTTTACCGGCTTGTCCACGAGTACCACGGTTGCAGATCTGACCCGCGCGGTGCTGGAAGGCGTGGCCTATGCGCTGCGCGATTGCGCCGAAGCGCTGAAAGCCACCGGCAGCAGGTTCGACCAGATTCTTGCCATTGGTGGTGGCAGCCGGTCGGATTATTGGCTGCACCTGCTGGCGACTGTTCTGAAAGTGCGGCTGCATCGTCCAGACGGGGGGGAATTCGGTGCTGCGCTGGGGGCGGCCCGGCTTGCGATCTGCGCGGCGACGGGGGCCGCGCCGGAAGCCGTGATGACCGCGCCGGACACCTGTCAGATCTTTGACCCTGTCCCGGAGCTGCGGTCCGCCTTTGACGATGCGTACGAAAGGTTCCGCACATCCGTACCATCCTGACGCGCAGGCCGGGCCGGTTATCGGGCCAGCCCCGCATTCGTGTTCAGGAAAAACTGCTTCAGAACCGGCGAACTGGCTGAACCTACGGCCCGGGCGTTTGCGCCGACGCTGCCCGCGACGATTTCCGGCGCGATCAGCCCCCGGGTGTCCTGATTGACGAGATAGCGCCGCACCCGCGCCACCAGTTCGTCGCGAACCGGGGCGGGAAAGGCACCGTCGATCACGATGGCTTCGAAGTCGATCACCGAACAGACCGACAGCGCCGCCTTGGCAAGTTCTTGCGCGGTTTCCCCGATCCACGGCTCGACATAGCGCATCAGGCCAGACCAGTCCTGCGGCTGTTGCCACAATACGATCGGGTCGATCCTGACCTGTACCAGCCGCGATTCCAGCAGGTGGATCGACGCCACGTCGATCAACTGGCGGCTCTCCCCCAGCGGTCCGGTGGTGCGCAACGATCCCAGCGCACCTGCGTTGCCCTGATTGCCTTCGAACACCGAACCGTTCATCACCACCCCGCCGCCGATGAAAGAGCCGATGAAGAAATACGCGTAGTCGTGGAACCCCTTGTTGCTGCCAAAAAGATGTTCGGCCTGGCACGCGGCAGTGGCATCGTTGACCACATAGACCGGAAGGTCGCTGAACCGCGCCACCTCTTGCGCAAAATTGATGTCTTTCCAATTGCGGAAGTTTTCGGCGTTGGGGCCGGTCAGGTCATGCCATTTCCACAACTCGAACGGGGTGCCGATGCCGATGCCGCAAATCCTGTCCAGTACGGGGCCGGGAAGGTCCGACAGAAGATCGGTCAGCCCGGTTTCCAGGAACCGGAACACAGAGTCGGGAAAGGCAATGTCGTAGGTCGTGTGCAACTGCTGCCGTGTCGTGCCGACAAAATCCTGCAACAGCAGGTCCGCACCGCGCCGCCCGATCCGCATGCCGATGGAAAACACGCCGTCCGGGGCCAGTTGCATCGGGATCGAAGGTTTGCCAACGCGCCCGCGCACCGGGTCGCCCCGCATCAGCATGCCGTCCTTTTCCAGCCGCCGCAGGATGATCGACGCAGTCTGCGGTGACAGCCCCGTCAGCCGGGCAAGATCGGCACCGGGCAGGCCGCCGTGGCGCTGAAGCATCGACAGGATAAGCCGTTCGTTGTGATCCCGGACACCCGCCTGGTTCACCCCGCTTACCATCTCTTTGATCTTCGCGCTCTCCATGGCACGGACCATAGTGGCCTCCCTTTCTGTAAGAAAGATCGTTCGTTCAGATTAATAAATCAAGTTTATTTATTTATTGACCCGATGCCCGAATCGCGGCTATCCCTATGGCCGATCCAAGAGATCACTCGGAGGAAGACCCCAAGTTTCGAGGGGTAGAGTTTCAAGCGTCTGGGAGGACACCATGAAGAAATTCGCAACCGTTTCCGCACTCGCATTCGCCGCGATGGGCTTTGCAGGCGTTGCAAACGCAGCCGACGGGATCAGCGCCTGCCTGATCACCAAGACCGACACCAACCCGTTCTTCGTCAAGATGAAGGAAGGCGCCACCGAAGCCGCCAATGCAGCGGGTGTCAACCTGTCGACCTATGCCGGCAAGATCGATGGCGACGTCGAAAGCCAGATCGCCGCGGTGGAAAGCTGCGTTGCCAGTGGCGCCAAGGGCATCCTGATCACCCCGTCCGACAGCCGCGCGCTGGCGCCGGTCGTGACGATGGCGCGCGAAAATGGCCTGCTGGTCATCGCGCTCGACACCCCGTTCGAGCCGACGGACGTGGCCGACGCCACCTTTGCCACCGACAACTTCAAGGCCGGCGTGCTGATCGGTGAATGGGCCAAGGCCAAGATGGGCGCGGATGCCGCCAACGCGAAAATCGCGCTGCTGGACCTGAACGCCTCCGAAGTCTCTGTCGACTATCTGCGCGACAACGGCTTCCTTCAGGGCTTTGGCATCGACATCAAGGACCCGACCGACATCGGTGACGAAGACGATCCCCGCATTGTCGGTAACGACGTGACCAACGGCAACGAAGAGGGCGGCCGCACCGCCATGGAAAACCTGTTGCAGATCGATCCGGGCGTCAACCTGGTCTACACCATCAACGAACCCGCCGCTGCCGGTGCCTATGAGGCGCTGAAGGCCGCGGGTCGTGAAAAAGACGTGCTGATCGTGTCTGTCGATGGCGGCTGCCCCGGCGTCCAGAACATTGCCGAAGGCGTCATCGGCGCCACCTCGATGCAGTTCCCGCTGCTGATGGCATCGAAGGGCATCGACGCGATCGTCGACTGGGCCAACAACGGCACGAAGCCGGCGAACACCCCCGGCCTCGATTTCTTCAACACCGGGGTCGAACTGATCACCGACCAGCCGGTCGACGGCATCCCGTCGCTGTCCTCGGAAGAGGGCCTGAAGAAGTGCTGGGGCTGATCGCCTGAGCGTTTCGGGAAGGGGTGTTGCACCCCTTCCCGATTTTCCTTTTTCGAATTCGCTTTTGACGCATACGCGTTCCATGGCCCATGCTGTGGACGGAGGGCCCCGCCATGACTGATGCACCAGACAAACCAAGAGCGCCTCAGGATTTCGAGCGCGCCCTTGATCAAAGCGACACCCGCGTCGCCCAGTTCAAACACGACAAACGCACGCCGTTGGACAAGGTGCAGCACGTACTGCACAACAACCCGACGCTGGTGCCGGTGATTGTCCTTTTGATCAGCCTTGTCGCCTTTGGCTTGATCGCGGGCGGGCGGTTCTTTTCCGCGTTCAACCTGACCCTGATCATGCAGCAGGTGTCGATCATCGGCATCCTGGCCGCGGCGCAAAGCATGATCATCATCACAGCAGGTATCGACCTGTCGGTGGCCGCGATCATGGTGTTGATGTCGGTCATCATGGGCAACCTGGCCGTCAACATGGGTGTGCCGTCGGTTCTGGCGATCCTTGTCGGCTTTGCCGGGGGCCTGGGCGCGGGGCTGATGAACGGGCTTCTGATCACCAAGGTGAAACTGCCGCCCTTCATCACGACGCTCGGCACCTGGTCGATCTTTTTCGCGCTGAACCTTTGGCTTTCGGGGGCGCAGTCGATCCGCAGCCAGGACATCGACGCCAACGCGCCATTCCTGAAATTCTTTGGCGAGGCGATCAAGATCGGCAACGCGCGCATTACCTTTGGCGTGATCCTGATGATCCTTGTCTTTGTAGTGCTGTGGTACATGCTGAACAAGACCGCCTGGGGCCGCCACGTCTATGCCATCGGCGATGACATGGAAGCGGCGGAACTGGCCGGGATCCGCACCCAGCGCACCCTGATTTCCGTCTACATGCTGGCCGGGCTGGTCTGCGCCATCGCGGGCTGGGCCTCGATCGGGCGGGTCGGGTCGATTTCCCCGCAGTCGTTCTACGAAGGCAACCTGCAATCCATCACCGCCGTGGTGATCGGGGGGATCTCTTTGTTCGGCGGGCGCGGCTCGATCCTTGGGGCGCTGTTCGGCGCGCTGATCGTCGGCGTGTTTCAATCCGGGCTGCGCATGGCCGGGGTTGACGTGCTGTGGCAGGTCTTTGCCATCGGTTGGCTTATCATCATCGCGGTCGCCATCGACCAATGGATCAGAAGGGTTTCGGCATAATGTCTACTCCAGTCGTACAAGCCCGCGGGATCGTGAAGCGCTATGGCCACGTCACCGCGATCGACCACTCGGATTTCGAACTGCGCGCCGGGGAAATCCTTGCGGTGATCGGCGACAACGGGGCGGGCAAGTCGTCCATCGTCAAGGCGATCTGCGGCGCGGTGCAGCCCGACGACGGCGAAATCCTGATCGAAGGCAAGCCGGTAAGGTTCTCTTCTCCCATTGAGGCACGCGAGATGGGGATCGAGATCGTCTATCAGAACCTCGCCCTTTCGCCGGCCTTGTCCATCGCGGACAACATGTTCACGGGACGCGAGATCCGCAAGAAAGGCATCCTGGGCGACGTGTTCCGCATGCTGGACAAGCCCGCGATGGAGGAATTCGCCCGGGCCAAGCTGAACGAACTGGGCCTGATGACGGTGCAGTCGATCAAGCAACCGGTCGAAACCCTGTCCGGCGGTCAGCGCCAGGGCGTCGCGGTGGCCCGCGCGGCGGCCTTTGCCACCAAGTTCATCATCATGGACGAACCGACTGCCGCCCTGGGCGTGAAGGAAAGCCGCCGGGTACTGGAACTGATCAAGGACGTGCGGGCGCGGGGCATTCCGATCATTCTGATCAGCCACAACATGCCCCATGTGTTCGAGGTGGCGGACCGTATCCACATCCATCGCCTGGGCAAACGCCTGTGCACGATCGACCCGAAGGACTACACGATGTCTGACGCGGTGGCGTTCATGACCGGTGCCAAGGAACCTCCGGCACAGGACGCGGCCTGAAGCGGACCTTGCTGCACCATTAACCGGATCGGGCGGCAGCGGATGCCGCCCGTTTCCTTTGATCCGTGAAGGGCGCGCGCCGGTCTTGATGGTTCAGGTCAAGAACGGCTGTCAGTCCGTTTTCTCGAAACGGTTTTCCCTTCGCACCCGTTGCGCGCCAATGCCGCGATTACGCCAGGCTTTCCACCCGCTCGGCATCGGCTGCGTTGCGGATCGCGGTGATGAAATCGTCGGGCGAGGCGGTCAGCAGCCCGATTTGCGCGGTCGAGAAGAAATCCATTACCACGGTGTCGAGGATGTCGATTTCGGCGCCGCGCAGCTTGGCCTCTAGGTTGAAGACCGTCCGCGGCGGGGTGACGAAGAAGTCGCCGGTAATCAGCACTTCGCGGATGCGGTTCTGCCGCGGGCCTTCCAGCCGCAGGTAAGCTGTGATCGTGCCGCCCTGACCGGTGTGGCTGCCGGTGCGGACCTCTGGGTCGCTGGTCTGGTCATCGATTTCATAGACGAAGGCGTCCTGCCCGATATCCTGATCGTAAAGCTGTCTTGCGGTGGTTTCCTCGGCCTCGGTGATCTCTCCCCAGGCAGGGGAAATGCCCAGCCGTTCGGCAAAGCCTTCCAGCATCGCCTGCTGAACTTCGGCCTGCGGCGGCGGGCTGCCGTCAAAGAGTTCCTTCAGCGTCACCACCCGCTGCGCGCCGGACGTCTGGCCGCGTTTGGCCAGTTTCGCCGCCGGGATGTTCAGCAGAGAGGCCATCTTGGCCCCATCCATATCGACCAGCGTCGTGCCCTGGTAAAAGATCGTATCGCCGTCGAAAAAGCCGCCGGTGCCGCCGATCTTGCGGCCGTCGACTTCCAGGTCGTTGCGCGGGCGATAGCGGACGGCGGGCCCCAGTTTCGACAGGCCCGCGGCGGCGGCCTCGCAGATCTCTCGCGCGAGATCGCCAAGGTTGTCGATGCCCAGCGTCTTGCGGTGGAACACCAGTTCCCAGCCGAACTGGCCTTCATCAAGGTAAAGCGCCCCGCCGCCGGTGATCCGCCGACCAATCCCCACGCCCGCCGCGCGGCAGGCATCGAGGTTCAGTTCCTGCGAGATCGCCTGGTGCCGGCCCACAAGAACCGAGGGCGGAAAGCGCAGGAAACGCAGCGTATCGGGGATCTGCCCCGCCTTGTGGGTGTCGATCAGCGCCTGGTCAAACGCCATCTGTTCGCGGCAGGGGCGGGTCCCGGTGTCGATCACGCGGAAGGGCTTGGTCATCTGGGTCTCCGTCAGTCGTTCATGTCGAATTCTTCACCCGGCTCATAGGTTTCGCCGGGGCGGTCCATCGACAGCTGGCTGCGCACCCGGCGGATGTCGACGTCTTTCAGCGCGAAGGGATAGCTTGCGATGTTCGAGGGCGGGCTGTCGCCATAGGGCCGGTCGCAGGCCGAGATATCCTCGGCGAACTTGCCCGGACAGCCCGAGGTGCGGAAGGCGATGCCGGTGTCGATGATGACATCCAGTTCCGACCGCGGCAGGCCGAAATCGCTGATCCGGCCCTCTTCGTCAAAGCGCATGTGTTCGACCCGGACGCCGCAATAATCGACAAGGTAGCGCGCCAGCTGCACCCGGCGCCATTGGTCGCGCGGGGTGGCGGGCAGGTGGTCCATCAGGCTGCCCTTTTCGGGGAAGAAGCTGAACATGTGGCTGTGCCCGCCCATGTCCACCAGTTGCTGGATCAGCTGCATCACCTCGTATTCGGTTTCGCCCATGCCGACGATGATATGAGCGCCGAATTTCTGCGGCCCGAAAATGTCGCGCGCGTCTTCGAGGATTTCCCAGTATTTCTTCCAGCTGTGCGGCGATTGCACGCCCTTGCCGCGGGTCCGGTCGAAAATCGCGGGGGTCGCGGCATCCAACGCCACGGTGAAGATGTCAGAGCCCATGTCGCGCAGGCGCTGTACGTCCGCGCGGGTCATCGTCGTCGGGTTCGACAGGATCGAGATCGGGATCCGGTCCGGGTCGATCCGGTCGGTCCAGGTTTTCAGCACCGTGACCGTGTCCTCGTCCGAATTGGGATGGGTGATCATCGAGATGCACATCCGGTGAAACGGTGTGTCGGGGTCGGCGGCGATCCGGTCGACGATTTCGGCCATGCTGACGGCGGGCCAGTCGACGCGGATGAAGTTGCGGTCGGCATAGTTGCGCTCTGCCTCGCGGTGGCGGGCCAGGCCGCAATAGGCGCAGTTGGCACGGCAGCCTTCGGGATAGGTCAGCAGCAGGTTCAGGCAGCGGGTGCAGGAACAGCGGTGCATCTGGCCTTCGACCAGGCCCAGCGTGATCGCGGCGGCGGTCGACATCTGCACATAGTCGGGCGACCGCATGTTGGGTGTCATCACCCGGTAATCGGGACGATACAGCCCTTCGGGCGCAAGGTTGGCATCCTTGACCGGGCGGCCGTTCTTCATCGCGGCGGGCACCATGTGCGGCGCGCGCGGGGACATCTCGGCAAAGCTGTTGTGGTCACCGTTGGTGCCCTTGGCGCCGGGCAGGGCGTTTTCTGGCTTCAGACAGGTCATGACGCGGGCAATGCCTCCATTTCTCGGGCGGGGGACGCGTCGCGCGTCCAGTATTGCGGAAAGGCGATCCAGCCGCGGCGCAGGTCGTCCGGGCCGGGCTGGCTGCCGGTGCGATAGGTTGCCAGCAACGCGCGGCGGCGGGCCAGCGCGTGCGACAGCGAGGCCCCGAACGTGTCGTCGATCTCTTCGGCATAGTCGGCCAGCGCATCGGCATCGCCGCTGGCATGGGCGGCGGCGGCAAGCCCCGCCATCCGGCCCGACAGCACCGCCGCCGGGATACCCGCGCCGGTCACCGGGTTGACCAGCCCCGCCGCGTCGCCCGCCAGGAACACGGCGGTGTCGCCCAACCGGCCGACGGGGCCGGTGATGCCGCCCACGGGGATCGCGCCGCCGGTATGGCGCAGCGGCGCCGCCCCGATGCGGCCTTCGGCCACCAGCTGCGCGTGCAGCCCGTCAAGCAAGGGTTTCAGCCGCGCCTTTTCCGCCGCGGCGACGCCCAGCCCAAGGTTGGCCTGATCGCCCTTCGGAAACAGCCAGGCATAGCCTCCGACGATGTCGGGATGCAGGTAGATGTCGGTGGCGGCATGGGGCGCGTTCAGCGCCACCGTGATCTGGCGGCTTTCGACCAGGTCGGCATTCACCGCGCCAATCGCCGCCCCCACGCGCGACCGGGGGCCATCGGCGCCGATCACCGCGCGGGCGCGGATCCGGGCGCCGGATTGCAGCTGCGCGGTGCCATCGGGGGCCAGCGCCTGCAGCGGGCTGGCAAAGCGGCACTCCGCCCCGGCCGCCTGCGCGCGCGCGATCAAATGGCGGTCGAACCGGGCGCGATCGACCATCCGGCCGCGAAAATCAGCGGTGGTTTCGACCGCTTCGCCGGGCAGGAAGGACTGCATTTCGCCAATCGGCTGGATCAGGCTGTCGCCGAGGTCGGGCATGTCCATGCCGATCATCATTGGCACGAACTCGGCGCATTGCACCGGTTCTCCGGGCCGGGCGTTGCGCTCGATCGCCAGCACGCGCAGGCCCTGGTCCGCCGCCGCGCGCGCCGCTTCGGCCCCCGCGGGGCCAAGGCCCACGACCAGAACGTCGATATCGGTTCGCGCGGCCAACGGGTCAGGCCGCGCAGGTGGATTTGGCGCGGGGACCAAGGTCGCCGATCTTGATCGAACAGCAGGCGTGTTCCTGCGTGTAAGGCCGGCCAATCGCCTGCGTCACCGCCAGCGCGCCTTCGGCCGGGAAGGCGATGCCATCCAGCCCCGCCATGATCGCATAGGCGTCGGTGACGCGCTTGTGCATGCCCGGCGGACGGGCGCAGCCCAGCAGCACCTGCCGGTCGCCCATGCGCTTGCGCGCCTCAAGGAAAATACGGCCCACGTCCGAGGTCGAGGGCGTCTTGAACGTGCCGGGCTTGGCGTAGAACGGCATGATCACCACCAGCACCAGCGCGTTGACCGGGTAGCGGGCGACCATGTCGAGCGCGGTTTCCTCGCCCAGGATCTCGCCGTAGTGCAGGCCGACGACGATATGCGGCGAAACTTCCATCGTGGTGGCGGTCAGCGCGGCAAGCGTTTCCTCGAAATCCGCGACCGGGCGGTCCAGGTGGTAGACCTGCTTGATCGTTTCCTGCGCGCCGATCACGTCCATCATCGCGGTATCCACGCCCGCCGCTTCCATGCGCTTGGCGCCGGCGGCATCGGTCAGGGCGGTGTGAATGGCGATCTTGAGGTGGGGGAAGTCGCGCTTCAGCCCCTCGATCACCGGGTAGAACCGTTCATAGCGGATCTCGTTGCGGCGGTTCGATCCGCCCGACAGAAGAAAGCCCTGCAGGTTCTGCAAAAGGATCAGGTCGCGCACCTTGCGGTCCAGGTCCTCGGGCTTGATCGCGGGGATCATCGGTTCAAGGATCTTGGCCTGGCAATGGTCGCAATCCAGCGCGCAGCCCGCACCGGTGATCGAAAAGGCCGGGAACTGGTTCTTGCCGCAGCCCTGGATTTCCTCGTTGTTGTATTCCTTGAACGTGGGGGTCGAAAACCGGATCGACGGCAGCGGCCGCCGCGCTGCTTCGGCCTGCATGTCCGCGACCAGCGCCGCGTCGAATTCCGCATCTTCGAGATCTTCGATCCCGGTCAGCCGATCCAGCCACAAGCCCATGCCTCGCCCTCCCCGCGATTCATATCTGCTTTTTCACATGTAATGCTATCTTTTGCGCCGGGGCAACAATCTATCGCGATCCGGCCTGTGTGCCGCAAGCTTTGTTCAGGCCAGAACCGTGCGGATCAGCGTATCGATCTCGGGGCGGACCGGCCCGTCGTTGCGCGGATCGGCCAGGGTTTCGTGCCACCACGGCAGCATGTCGTCCTCGTCATCGACAAGGTCCGAGGTCAGTGACTGTAGGTAAGCGACAGAGGCGGGCGGCAGCCTGTCGGGTATGGTCAGCCCGGCGATCCGGCCCCAAAGCCCGGTCCAGCACCGCGCCACCGTCCAGGGGTTGTACCCCCCGCCGCCCAGCACCACCGCCGACGGCACCAGCCCGACCAGCGCCATGACCGCATCCCACAGGCAGGTGTTGGACAGTTCCAGCGACGACAGCGGATCGCCCAGCAGCGGATCGGCACCGCAGGTGATGACCACGGCGTCCGGGGCGAACCGACGCGCCAGCGGCAGCACGGCCTCGGCCATGATCCGGTCCATCTCGGTATCGTTGAGATTGCGCGGCACCGGCAGGTTGCGCGCATTTCCGCCCGCCCGGTCCTCGACCAGCCCGGTAAAGGGCCAGCGGTTGGCCTCGTGCGTGGAGATCAGGAAAACCCGCTCGTCACCGGCAAAGGCGGCCTCGACCCCGTCGCCGTGATGGGCATCCAGATCGACGTACAGCACGCGTTGCTTGCCCTGCTGCAACAAGGTCAGCACGGCAAACACCGGGTCGTTGAAGAAACAGAACCCCGAGGCACGGTTGTGCAGCGCGTGATGTGTGCCGCCCGAAGGGTGATAGACCGTGCGCCTCTGCGCCGCCCGTTCCGCGGCCAGGATCGACCCGCCGACAGACGTGGCCGCGCGCTGGTAAAGGCCGGGGAAAATGGGGTTTTCCAGGGTGCCAAGCGCATAGGTCTCGCGCTCTTGCGGGTGGGCCTTGCCGCGCGCGTCGGCGGCGATCAGCGCGTCGAGATAGGCGGCATCGTGGAACTGCAGCAGCTGTTCGCGCGTCGCGGCCGGGCTGTCGAGATAGCCCGGATGCGGCAGCCAGCCCAGCTGTTCGCACAAGGTCAGCACCGAGCCGATGCGCTGGATCGCCAGCGGGTGGTTCCCGCGATAACCGGTTTCGCGATAGATCGGGCTGGAGACGAATTCGGGCGTCACGGGCTTTCCGGGTCTTGATCGTTTGGCCCGATCTTAGGCAGACCCGTGCGAAGGGCAAGGGCGCGACTGCCGCAGGCCGGGGCAAGACGGCGATGGACAAACCGCGCGCCCGCGGCCATCAACCTGTCCTGACGGGGCAACCCGCCGGGAGAGAGGGGCACCATGCGCAGCAACATCGACGGGCCGGGCAAGATCGGCCATATCGCCAAGACCAACCGCGCGGCGGATGCGAAGCTGTTGCCCGATCTTGACGCCGCGATCCGGGCGCTGGGGCTGCGCGACGGGGCGTTCCTGTCCTTTCACCACCGCCTGCGCAACGGCGATGCGGTGATGCTGGCGGTGATCGACGCCGCCGCGCGCGCCGGTCTGCGCGGGCTGCACATCGCGGCTTCGTCGATCTTCCCGGTGCATGCGCCGCTGGTGCGCCATATCGAAACCGGTGTGGTGACGGGCCTGTGCACCAATTTTCTGTCGGGCCCGGTGGCGCAGGCGGTGTCGACCGGCGCCTTGGCCCAGCCCGTGACCCTGCGCACCCATGGTGGCCGTGCCCGGGCGATCCGGGGCGGAGAGCTGCAGATCGACGCCGCCTTCGTGGCCGCGCCTGCCGCCGATCCCGCGGGCAACATCAGCGGGACCGAGGGGCCCTGCGCCTTTGGCGTGCTGGGCTATCCGCAATGCGACGCGCTGTTTGCCCGTAAGGTGGTGGCGGTGACCGATACGCTGGTCGCCTATCCCGCGCCACGCATCCAGATCGCGCAGGACCATGTGGATTTCGTCGTGACCCTGCCGCGGCTGGGCGATATCACGGGCATCCTGTCGGGCACCACGCGTCCCAGCGACAAGCCCGAGGATCTGGCCATCGCGCGCACCGCCGCCGCTGTGATCGACGCCAGCGGGCTGCTGGTGGACGGGTTTTCGCTGCAGAACGGGGCAGGGGGCGCGTCGCTGGCCACGGCGGCAGAGATCGGTCACCGGATGACCGCGCGCGGGATTACCGGCAGTTTCGCCAGCGGCGGGATCACCGGTTTCCACGTCGACATGCTGGAAGCCGGGCTGTTTCGTAGCCTGCTGAATGTCCAGTGTTTCGACCTGCGCGCGGTCGAGTCGTTCCGCTGCGATCCCCGGCACCAGGGCATGTCGGCCTCGGCCTATGCCAATCCGCGTGACCGCGGCGCGGTGGTGGATCGCCTTGATGCGGTCGTCCTTGGCGCGGCGGAGGTCGACCTTGATTTCAACGTCAATGTCACCACTCGGGCCGACGGGGTCATCATCGGCGGATCGGGGGGCCATGCCGACACCGCGGCAGGGGCGAAACTGACCGTCGTCACGACACGGCTGACGGCAGCGGGATACCCGAAACTTGTCGACCGGGTCGGGACGCTGACCACGCCGGGCACGACGGTGGACGTGGTTGTCACCGACGCCGGTATTGCGGTGAACCCGGCACGGGACGATCTGGCCGACAGGTTCCGCGCGGCGGGCCTGTCGCCGGTTCCCGTTGCGGACCTGCACCGGCTGGCACAGGCGCGGGCCGAACGTCTGCCCCGGCGCGCGACCACGGGCCGGATCGTCGCGCTGTCGGAATACCGCGATGGCACGGTCACCGATGTGGTCCGGCAGGTCTGACCACCGCGCCCGGGTCCGACTGGGTTCCCGTTGCGACACCTGTGCAAATGTCGGTGCATCTGTCGCACGGGCGGTCTTGCCCCTGTGACCGGGGAATGCAACCGTGTCACAAAATCTGTCGAACCGGAGCGGGCAAACCATGACCAAACCCCTGGCATTTATCGCGGGACCCCTGATTTTCCTTGGCCTTGCAGGCTGCGAACCGGTGCCCGGTTCGGGGGGCGGGATCACCGTGCCAGAATCCGTGTCGTCGATCGCGGCCCCGTTCCAGGACCTGACCACTGCCCGCATCCGGGCCGAAGACGGCTGTTACTGGTACATGCACAAAGGGCCAGTCGAAACCACCGAATTGCCGCTGCGCACGACAAACGGCAGCCCGATCTGCACCCGGCCACAGGGCTGAGGCCGGGCCGGTTTTCCGGCCCTCGTCCGTGCGAAAGGTGCGGCGGCCGGTTTACAGCGGCCCGCCGTCGGTCGGGTAAAGATACGCGGTCACGCCGGTATCAACGTGGTCATAAAGCTGGTTGATATGGGCCATGACCATGCGCACGCAGCCCGAGCTTGCGCGGGTGCCGATCGAGCGCGGCGCGGGCGTTCCGTGAATCCGCAGATAAGTGTCGCGGTTGCCAACATAAAGATAGAGCGCGCGTGACCCGAGCGCGTTGCCGGGCCCGGGGGGCATCCCATCGGCCCAGTGGGCATAATGCTCGGGCTCGCGTTTGACCATGGCGGCGGTGGGCGTCCAGCTTGGCCACTTGGTCTTGCGCCGGATGGTGTAGACCCCCGGTTCATAAAGCCCGTCACGCCCGATGGCCACGCCATAGCGCATCGCGCTGCCGTCGTCCTGGATGTGGTAAAGATAGCGCGCCACCGCGTCGACATGGATATCGCCAGGCTTCAGCCCGGCGTTCGCGGCGACCCGGCGTGGCAACAGGCGCGGGTGCAGACCCCAGGGGTTGCTGGTTTCGAGCACGAAATCCTCGGGCGTGATCTGCGCATCCCACGCGTCCCATTGGCTTGGCGCGGCAAAGGCTGGCCGCACAAGCGCAGGGGCCGCAAGCGTGGAGAGGGCGACGATCATGAAGCGACGGGTGACCATGCGAAACCTTTCTGACAAGTCGGACTTGGCGGCTGTCACCCCGGCAGGGGCGGACGACGCGCCACCATGAAACCGCGAGAATCGCGGAAGGTTCAAACCGAAACTGGCCGGATCACAACATTTTTTCCGAGTCTGCGGCCTTGGGGCAGCGGATCGGTCAAAGGATATTGGCCGGCAGGAGATCGACCAGCACAAAGTCGATCAGCGCCCAAGCTTCAAGGTAAACCGCGCTGACCGGACCGGTTTCAATGCCGATCCCGCAAAGCGCCGGGCCAAGACGCCTGACCGTTGCCCGCCGTCTGTCTGCCGCGTCCCGATTGGACAGGCTTGAACAGGCTTGGGCGGACCATTGCGACGTCGCGCTTTTGTACGGTTCTACGGTTTTCCTGTACGATGGGCCGTGCCGGACCAGTCGAGCGTGCTGCCTGGACAATCGGTGCTGCGCAACCTTGGGGGGGCACGCCGACGGCGGCGGGACGTTGATGCCAGAGCAATCGTTGCACCGGGACGGGCTGGGTGTCGGGCCTTGACCTGCGCAAAGCCAATCCGGCCCCCCGATCCTGCGATCGGGGGGCCGGTTCTTTTTGGCTGGTGTTGGCCAGGATCAGACGAACATGTCGTCGGTGAACTCGGCCAGGGTGGTGTTTTCGAAGGTCACCATGACACCTTGTGCGCGGAACACGACGTCGGCGCCGTCCTGATCCATGTCGGCCAGGGCGTCAGCCATGGAGCCATAGCCGAAGTCGTCGAACCGCAGGTAGTCCCAGGCTTCGAGGTCCAGCACGACTGTGTCGCCGTTTTCGTCGGCATCGAAGACGAACATGTCTGCAAGGATGCCACCCGAAACGATGTTGTCGCCGTTGCCGGGTTCGATGGTGTCATCGACCCCTTGCGCACGGACCCAGTCCTTCAGCGCTGCGGAGCTGCTGGCCACGAATTCCGAACTTTGGGCGAAGCCTTGCACCACGGCGGCGCGCGATGTGCCGCCGTCCAGTGCGGAGGTCCAGCTTGCCAGGCCACCGGCATCGGCATCGCGGTCCAGAACGTTTTGATACAGCAGGTTGACGAATTCGCCGTTGTCGAGCGCGCCATAGGTTGCCTGGAATTCCAGTCCGTTGACGAAGGCGGCCACAACCTGCTGATAGTCCCAGCCCGAAGCCAAGTTGTCGGTCCACGTCAGGAAGCCGCCAAGGTCCGGTGCGCGGTCCAGCGTGGCCTGGTACATACGGAACACGTCGTCGGCCCACAGCGATTGGGTCTGTGCTTCGACAAAGCTTTGGGCATCTGCGTTGGTCGTGGCCTTGAACTCGGCGCTTTCCGAAAGGCCCAGCACAACGCTTTGACGCGACGCACCGTCGTCAAGCAGGTCCAGCCAGCTTGCCAGTCCGCCGGCATCCGGGGCGCGGCCCAGAACGTTCCAGTACAGCAGCGAAACGAAGTCTTCGTTGTCGAGCGGGCCATAGGCGGCGCTGAATTCGGCACTGTTGACAAAGGCGCGGGCAACATCGTTCAGGCTGGTGCCGCCTTCGGCGAGCGCTTGGGTCCAGCTGAGCAGCCCGCCCTTGTCGGGTTCGCGGCCCAGCGTGGCTTCGTACAGGCGGTACACCTGGCGCGCCTCGGTGCTGTAATAGGCCGGAGCAAAGCCATCGGCGTGGATGATATCGTCCTTGACGTCGGGCTCTTCCAGTTCCGACGGGGGCACAGCGATGTCCCCGGGTGCGGGGGCAGAGCCGCCGCTGCCTGCGAGGGTCGCGAAGGACTGCATCAGGGTTTCGCCACGGGCGTTCGGCACTTCCTGGTAGTCGACCCACAGGCCGATCACACCATAGGAGTCAAAGGACTGGATTTCACCGTATTCGACCACGGCATCGCCGTCGTCCATCCACAGCGCAAGCCCGTCGAGTTCCGAACCGATCAGTTCGCCGTTGCCATCAATGTCGCGAAGGGACAGTTTTTCATAGCCATTGACATACATGCCGCCTTCGTCGCCGAACAGGCGGCTGCCGTCCATGTCCACGGCGGCCCTGCCGTCGCTGTCGTCGATCAGAAGGCCGTCGCCGTCGCCGGCAAGCCATTCGATCCGTTCCAGCGTGCCATCGCCGTCGATGTCGAACACCACGGTGTTGCCCATGGTGGTGTCGACGCGGTCGCGCGCGGTTGACGGGCCGGTGACACCGATCACGCCGTCGCCGTTCAGGTCCAGCGCGATGGGCGAAGCCACGCGGGTTTCGTCCGCCGCCAGGCAGATATTGATCGAAAACTGCTTGCCGTTGGCATCGCTCACGGTTGCGGTGGTTTCGAAGGCGTCGGGCAGGGCGTCAAGCTGGGCCGGGGTCAGCGACAAGTCGCGAGCGCCGAATTCCAGCCGGATCATGTCGTCGTCGACATCAACCTTGAGCGTGTCAAGCCCGGTCACGCCAAGCGCCGCGAACACATCTTCGTAGGCGGTGGTATCGATGCCCTCGAAGGTGAACGGACCGTCTTCGCCGAACAGCGCTTCGATCGGCATGGTGATCTTGAGGTCCAGCTTGCCGCTGCCGCCGTGATAGCTCCAGCTTGCGTCGATGCCGTCATCGGCACGAGCGGTGCAGGACACCTGGTGGAACCAGACGTCTTCGGTCAGGATCTGCGGGCCGTCCAGAACCGGATCGACGGTGACGAAGTGGGCCGCGCTTGCGCGGTCGCCGGTGGCGTCCTCGACCATGTAGGAAATCACCGCGGTCCCGTGGAAGTCGGGGGCCGGGTTGAAGGTGACGGTGCCATCGTTGTTGACCTCGACCGAGCCCTGCTCGGGCGGGACACTGGCCGCGATCACGGTCAGGTCATCGCCATCCGGATGGCTGTCGTTGGCCAGAACGTTCAGGACGATGGGTGTGTCTTCGTTCGTGGTGTCGCGGTCGTTGCGCGCCACCGGAGCGTCGTCCATCGGGTTGATGACAACGGTGTGAATGGCGCTGTCCTGGTCGCCGTCAGGGTCTTCGACGGTATAGGCGATTTCCACGGTGCCATTGAAATCCTGCGTCGGCGCAAAGGTGACCGATCCGTCGGGGTTCAACGTCACGGTGCCCTGTTCCGGCGGTACCGACGCGGCGACCACGGTCAGCGGGTCGGCGTTGGGGTGGCCGTCGTTGTCAAGAAGGGTCAGCACGATCGACGTGTCTTCGTCCATCGTCTGGGTATCGTCCCGCGCAATCGGCGGCGCATCCCATGCGCAACCGTACAGAACCTGCCCCAGGATCGGGGTTTCGGTGATGCCGGTCAGCACGATCCGGTCATCCGGCGCACCGCCCAGCCAGGTGATCGTGGCGATCTGGGTGTCGGGATCGTAGGACAGGGTGATATCGCCTTCGTCCACGCCTTCGATCACCACCCGATCAGAGCCAAGGGTAAAGTCGGTCACGGTATCGGTGCCGGTGTCGGTGCGGCCACGGAAGGTGTCGCAGCCCGCGCCGCCGGTCAGGATGTCGTTGCCTGTGCCGCCGTCCAGATCGTCATTGCCACCGTTGCCGCGCAGCGTGTCCGCACCTGCGCCGCCGTTCAGATCGTCGTCGCCTTCGGGGCAGACCTGGGTGCCTTCCTCGACGGTCTGGCTGCTGGCGACCACTGTCGAGCTGCCGTCATTCATTACGACACGCACTTCGATCACGTCGTCAGCGCCGGTTTCCAGACCGTCGATGACCGCTTCGTAGCGCAGACCAAGCGGGGTCTGTTCCAGCGCGTCGGGGGACAGCGTGCTGTGCAGAGCGCCGTTCAGATAGAATTCGACCCGGTCGATCCCGGCGGCATCCACCGGCGATTGCAGGATCGTATTGTCGATCTGGTCATAGTCCAGGATGACGTCGACCGAGTTGTTGCGCAGTCCATCATCGACATAGTCGAGGCGCGAGTCATCCGTCAGCCCCGCGCCAAATCCAAGCGCGATGATTTCAGCGTCGAGGCCGTTCGGGTCGATCAGCGTCGCGACCTCATCGGTATAAGACGACGGGTCCGAATTCGGTACGTTGGGCTGGCCGTCCGACATGAAATAGACGAGGTTTTCGCCGCCGTTGCTGTTCTGGGTGTTCAGATAGCTGATGGCCTGCTGAAGCCCGGCTTCGTAGTTGGTGGTGCTGAGCGGGCGCAGGGTGTTGGCGGCATCGACGATGTCGAGCGTGCCGTTGTTGTTGTCGTCCTGGCCAGCGGTATAGGTGCCGACGATCCAGCCATAGTTGGTAAAGGCAATCAGGCTGAAATTCGCGTCGGGGCGTTGCAGGTCGTCGACGAACGCGGTGACCAGTGTCTTGAGCGCCTGAACTTCAGCGTCGAGGATGCGTTCGTTGTCGCCATCGTTGTCCAGATCGCCAGCGGACCCGCCGGTCGAGCCGGACACGTCGATGATCACCGCGACGTTCAGCGGGTCAACCATCACCGATTTGGAAATGATGCCTTCGGCGATCACGGTGTCGCAGGTGGTGGCATCGGGCAGCGTCAGCGTGACCGAGGCGTTTTGCTGGCCGCCGTCAAAGGTCACGTTTGCACTGGAGGTTTGTATGTTCATGGCGGATGCGGCCATCGCGTCGCCAAACAGCAGATCGGCACCGTCGTTGCCGTTCAGCGTGTCGTCACCGGGCAGACCTGCCATGATGTCGGACTCGTTGGTGCCGTTGATTTCGTTGTTGTCAAAATTACCGACAAGAGCGGTCTGAGTCGTTGGCATGGAACCTCCAGGTATTCGGGCGCGAACGTGGTCCTCGTTGGCGGTGGCCAGCGGGGCTCGCGGAGCAGTTGATTGGGAAACCAGCGAACAGGGTACAAAACAGGCAACACTCGTTGCCTCTATTTCGAGTCAAATTGTGTCTGCTTTTGGGCCCGCACGGGGTGTTTCGGCGGCGTTTGAAAAATTCCGAGGGTGCAGGCGATCCGCCGCTGACAGGCAGGGCTGTCAGCGATCGGGCGCGAAACCGGGGGCTTTGGGGCTCAGGCTTTGCGCGAAAACGGGTCCGTAGGCGTGTTCAGCCGCAGGTGTCGCATGAAACTGCGCACGCTGCGCGGAATGGCGTGGTGATCGGAAATGGCAAAATTCACCCGGTACGAGATTGGCGAGGTGAACGGCACAAAGGCGGTATCGTCGGCGCGGTAGTGATACAGTGGGAACGGGTTGATGATCGCCACGCCCAACCCTTCACGTGCCAGGTCGGACGCCGCGAAAGAGGTGGATACCTCGGCCACGACATGCGGCTTTGCGCGGGCCTGCGCCAGCAGCCTGTCCAGTTGGTTGCGCCGGGCGTGGCGTTTGGACAGTTGGATCAGATCGACGCCGTGAAGGTCCTCGGGGCGGACTTCCGCGCGGTTGGCCAGCGGGTGATCACGGCTCATGGCGCAGACCGCCTGCGCCACGCGATAGGGCACGGTCTTGACCCCGGCGCGGGTGCTGTCGACACCGAAAACCCCAAGGTCGAACCGGTCGTCCAGAATACCGCGCACCACTTCCTCTGAGGTGTTGACCTCGAAGCTGACGTAGATGTGCGGGTTGGTACGCAGGAACGTGTTGATCTGACCCACCAGGAACCTGTGGGCAAAGGTCGGCGGTGCGATCAGGCGCAGGGTTTCCTGCACCGGTTCGGCCGGACCGTCGATCAGATCAAGAGCGTCGAACAGCGAATCAAGCCGCCGATTCAGGCGAACGGCCTCTTGCGTCGGGCGCAGACGGCCGGAATCGCGCTCAAATAATGTGCAGCCCAGCCGCGCCTCCAGCGTCGAGATCGACCGGCTGACCGCCGATTGGGACAGGCCCAGTTGCGCCGAGGCGGCGGTCGTCGTGCCCGATTGCATCAATGCCCTAAGGGCCTCGTATTCGGAAATCGAGTGCCAGCGCTTGCTGTGCCGGGTCTGCGCCATGTTCTGAAAAGCTCCTACCTCTATGCGTTTTTATCATAGCCTTTTTTCTGGGCTATGCGTCAACCGTCGGTCACCATCGGGGCGTCGTCTAAAAAGGTGTTATCGATGTCTCCGACACGCCCGCTCATCTTTGATGGGCACAATGATCTGCTTTTGAAACTTTACCGCGCTGGCGGTCCGGCGCATGCACGCCAGTTCCTGGAAGGTCTGGACGGGGCGATTGATTTGCCGATGTCGAAGGCCGGTGGCTTCGGAGGCGGATTCTTCGCGGTTTTCGTGCCATCGCCCGTCGATCTGGACGAGAAATTCGACGCGATGACCCAGCCCAGCTATGACCTGGCGCTGCCCGATGCGATCGACTGGGAAGACGCGGTGCCAGTGGTGCTGAACCAGGCCGCGATCCTTTTTGAGCTTGAACGGCTTGGTGCGTTGAAGGTCTGCCGCAGCGCCGGCGATATCCGCGCCGCGATGGATTCGGGGATCATGGCGGCGATCTTTCATATCGAGGGCGCGGAAGGCATCGACAGTGACCTGCACACGCTTGATGTGCTCTATGCCGCAGGACTTCGGTCGCTTGGCCCAGTCTGGAGCCGCCCGAACGTGTTCGGCGAAGGTGTGCCGTTCCGTTTTCCGTCCAGCCCCGACATTGGCGGCGGGTTGACCGATTTCGGCACACGGCTGGTCCGGCGGTGCAATGAACTGGGGATCATGGTAGACTTGTCGCACCTGAACGAAGCAGGGTTCTGGGACGTGGCCCGGATTTCCGATGCGCCATTGGTAGCGACCCATTCCAATGCGTGGGTGTTGTCGAACCATTCGCGCAACCTGACCGACGATCAGTTGCGCGCGATTGCCGACAGCGATGGTATGGTCGGGCTGAACTATGCCGTCGCCTTCCTGCGCGACGACGGCCAGATGGACACCAGTGTCACGCTGGAGACCATGATGCGCCATCTTGATCACCTGATGGCGATCCTGGGCGAGGACCGCGTTGGTCTGGGGTCGGACTATGACGGGGCCAAGGTGCCCGAAGCGATCACCACCATCGCAGACCTGCCGAACCTGAGGGCGGCGATGGACGAACACGGATACGGGGCAGAGTTGATCGAAAAGCTGTGCCACGGCAATTGGCTGCGTGTGCTGGCCAAGACCTGGGGCGGCTGATGTGCCACCCCCAATAACGAAGAAACCGAAACCCGAAAGACGAACTGACAGGAGAGGTACTATCAAATGACCCTGATGAAGAACTTGATGGGCAGCGCCGCAATCGGCCTTGCCCTGATGGCGGGACCGGCGGCCTTTGCCGAAACCCCGGCCAACATGCTGGTCGTGGCCATGCGCATCGACGACATCACCACGCTGGACCCGGCGGAAAGCTTTGAATTCGCCGGCGGCGACGTCAGCCGAAATCTTTACATGAAGCTGGTGAACTTCGATCCGCTGAACCTCAATGCCGGTTACCAGCCGGAAATCGCCGAAAGCTGGACGGTCTCGGAGGACAAGAAGACCATCACCTTCAAGATCCGCGACGGGCTGACCTTCAGCTCTGGCAACCCGGTCACCGCGGAAGACGTGGAATTCTCGCTGCAGCGCGCAGTTCTGCTGAACAAGACCCCGGCCTTCATCCTGACCCAGTTCGGCTTTACCGCCGACAACGTGGCCGAAACCATCAAGGCCGATGGCGATACCGTGTCGATCACCACCGACAAGCCCTATGCGACCTCGTTCGTGCTGAACTGCCTAACCGCCACGATCGGTGGCATCGTCGACAAGAAGACCGTCATGGAACATGACATGGACGGCGACCTGGGCAATGGCTGGCTCAAGACCAACGCGGCGGGCTCCGGCGCCTATACCCTGATGGGCTGGAAGCCCAATGAAAGCGTGACCCTGAAATCCAACCCGACCTATTATCGCGGCGCCCCGGCGATGGAGCGCGTGATCATCCGCCATGTGCAGGAATCCGCGTCGCAGCGCCTGTTGCTGGAACGCGGCGATATCGACGTGGCCCGCAACCTGAACCCCGAAGACATCGCAGGTGTCACGGGCGAAGCCGGGCTGAAGGTGTTGGACGAGCTCAAGGGCCGTCTGATGTACCTGTCGCTGAACCAGAAGCACCCGGTGCTGTCCAAGCCCGAAGTGCGCGAAGCGTTCAAGTACCTGGTCGACTACGAAGGCATGACCCAGTCCTTCCTGAAGGGCCAGTATACCGTTCACCAGAACTTCCTGCCGGCCACCTATCTGGGCGCGTCGGATGAAAACCCGTTCTCGCTGAACGTCGAGAAAGCCAAGGCCCTGCTGGCCGAAGCAGGAGTTGACGGGCTGGAACTGAATGTCGGCGTGCGTGAAGCGCAGGAACGTCTGGAAATCGCGCAAAGCGTGCAGAACACCGCCGCTCAGGTCGGCATCAAACTGAACCTGACGGTGGGTACCGGCAAGCAGATCCTGGGCATGTACCGTGCCCGTGAACTGGACGTGTATGTTGGGGCCTGGGGCCCGGATTACCCGGATCCGCAGACCAACGCGGGCACCTTTGCCTATAACCCCGACAATTCCGACGAAGCGGGCGCGACCGGCCTGCTGGCCTGGCGGAATGCGTGGGATCCGGGCGACATGACCCAGAAGGTGCTGGATGCGGTGGTCGAAAACGACCGCGACAAGCGCGCCGCGATGTATCAGGACATCCAGGCCGAATTCCGCGAAACGTCGCCCTTCATCATCGTGGCCCAGCAGATCGAACAGAACGCGATGCAGGACGGAGTGACCAACTTCTCGGGTGGTCAGGCCATCACCTCGGCGTCCTATTGGCAGGTAACCAAGTAAATGGCTTCGGTAGATACCGACAAGGGGGGGCGCCGCGTGGCGCCCCTTCCGTCATGGCTGCGCCGCGTGCTGGTCACGGCGGGCACGGTTGCGGCAACCATGCTGGGGCTTTTGTTCGTCACCTTCCTGATCGGGCGGGTGATGCCGCTGGACCCGGTTCTGGCCATCGTGGGCGAACGCGCCAGCAAAGAAGTCTATGACGCCGCCTTTCACGACCTTGGGCTGGACAAGCCGTTGGTCGTTCAGTTTCTTTACTATCTTTCGGATGTGGTGCGGGGCGATTTCGGCATGTCGCTGCTGACAGCCCACCCGGTGTCCGAAGACATTCGCCGCGTCTTTCCCGCAACGATGGAACTGGCCACGCTGGGCGTGTTCATCGGGGTCGTGCTGGGGGTGCCGCTGGGCGTGATTTCCGCCGTGAAACGCGGCAGCTGGATCGACCAGTTGGCCCGGGTCGTGACCCTGATCGGATATTCGATGCCGATCTTCTGGCTGGGCCTGATGGGGCTGCTGGTGTTTTACGGCGTTCTGGGGTGGGTCGGCGGACCGGGGCGGCTGGATATCTTTTATGAAGACATCGTGCCCACGGTGACCGGCATGATCCTGGTCGACAGCCTGCTTGCGGGCGACATCAGCGTGTTCAAGAATGCGTTTTCCCACATCATCCTGCCCGCGTCGCTGCTGGGCTATTATTCGCTGGCGTATATCAGCCGGATGACCCGCAGTTTCATGCTGGAACAGCTGAATTCCGAATATGTCACCACCGCGCGGGTGAAAGGCATGTCGGAACGGCAGGTGATCTGGATACACGTTTTCCGCAACATCCGGGTGCAGCTGATCACCGTGATCGCGCTGTCCTATGCCGGGCTGCTGGAAGGGTCGGTGCTGACCGAGATCATCTTCAGCTGGCCGGGCATCGGCAGCTATATCACCACCGCGCTGCTGAGCGCCGACATGAATGCCGTTCTGGGCGGGACCGTCGTTGTCGGGCTGATCTTTGTCTGCCTGAACATCTTTTCGGACCTCCTCTACCGGTTCTTTGACCCGAGGGCGAAATGACCGAAACGACTTTGCGACAATGGCTGCTGACAGACGCCCCGGCCTCGCGCCGGCAGGCGCGGCTGTCCAGCCTTTACAAGGGCTGGCTGTCGCTGCGCGGCAATTCGATGACGATGCTCGGCCTTGGCATCCTTGTGCTGCTGGTACTGGTGGCGCTGTTTGCGCCGCTCTTGGCGCCACATGATCCGTTCGAACAGGATTTGATGGGCCGCCTTCTGCCAATCGGGGCGGAAGGCCATCTGCTGGGGACTGACAGCCTTGGCCGGGATATCCTGTCGCGGCTGATCTACGGCAGCCGGATCACGCTGTATATCGTGGCCCTAGTGGCGCTGATCGCACCGCTGGCCGGGCTGTTGGTCGGGACTGTCGCGGGCTATACCGGCGGCTGGGTCGATGTCGTGCTGATGCGCCTTACCGATGTTTTCCTGGCCTTTCCGCGGCTGGTTCTGGCGCTGGCCTTCGTTGCCGCGCTTGGCGCGGGGATCGAAAACGCCGTTCTGGCGATTTCGCTGACCGCCTGGCCGCCCTATGCCCGGATCGCCCGGGCGGAAACGCTGACCATCCGCAATTCCGATTTCATCGCCGCCATCCGCCTGCAGGGCGCGGGCGCGGGCCGGATCATCGTGAAACACATCTGGCCGCTGTGCATCTCGTCGCTGATCGTGCGGGTGACGCTGGACATGGCGGGGATCATCCTGGCCGCTGCCGGTCTGGGTTTCCTTGGTCTTGGGGCGCAGCCCCCCAGTCCGGAATGGGGCGCGATGATTTCCGAAGGGCGCCGGTTCATTCTGGATCACTGGTGGGTTGCTACCATTCCGGGGCTTGCGATCTTTACCGTGTCACTGGCCTTCAACCTGCTGGGTGACGGCCTGCGCGACGTGCTCGACCCCAAGGACGGAGGCAACCAATGACCCTGCTGAGTGTCAAGGACCTCTGGGTCCGCTTCCCCACCCGCCAGGGCATCTTCGACGCGGTGCGCGGCATTTCCTTCGATCTTGGCAAGGAACGGCTGGGCATCGTCGGTGAAAGTGGCTCGGGCAAGTCGATGACCGGCCGCGCCATCCTGCGGCTGATCCGGGAACCGGGGATCGTGGAGGCGACGCATGTGTCGCTCAATGGCCAGAACCTGCTGGACCTGACCGAGAAACAGATGCGATCTGTGCGCGGCAAGCAGATCACCATGGTGATGCAGGACCCCAAGTTCTCGCTCAACCCGGTGATGACTGTCGGCGAACAACTGATGGAGTCATATCGCTTGCACAACCCCGGAGGCAGCCGGGTTGAAGCGCGCCAGAAATCCGTCGAGATGCTGGAAGCCGTGTCGATCCGTGATGCGGACCGCGTCATGCGGGCCTATCCGCACGAGGTGTCGGGCGGCATGGGGCAGCGCATCATGATCGCCATGATGCTGATCCCCGATCCGCAACTGCTGATCGCGGATGAACCCACCTCGGCGCTGGACGTATCGGTGCAACGGCAGGTGCTGGCGATCATGGACGGGCTGGTGCGTGAACGCGGCATGGGGCTGATCTTCATCAGCCACGACCTGAACCTTGTCTCGGAATTCTGCGACCGGGTGCTGATCATGTACGCCGGTCGCATCGTCGAGGTCTGTGAGGCCGGCAAGCTGCACGAGGCGCAGCATCCCTATACGCAGGGCTTGCTGAACTCGCTGCCGCGTCTTGATCAACCCCGCAAGTACCTTGACGTTCTGCAACGCGATGACGCCTGGAAAGACGCCCCGCTGGAGACCGGCCAATGAGCATGATCGAGATCGAGAACCTGAATATCTGGTTCGGCGAAGGCGTCGACCGCGTCGATGCGGTGCGCGACGCGGCCTTCAGCGTCGCAAGGGGCGAAAGTTTTGGCCTTGTGGGGGAAAGCGGGTCGGGCAAGTCCACCATCTTACGGGCGATCACCGGCCTGGCGCCGACCTGGTCGGGCACGATCCGGGTCGAAGGCGAACCGCTGCAAGGCCATCGCCGGTCGCGCGCCTTCTACAAGCGCGTGCAGATGGTGTTCCAGGACCCTTATGCCTCGCTTCACCCGCGCCAGTCGGTCGACCAGGTGCTGAGTGAAACGCTGCACCTGCAAGGCATGAAGGATATCAACAAGCGGGTGGAAAAGCTTTTGCAGGATGTGGGCCTGGGTAACCGCTTTCGCTTCCGCTATCCGCATCAGTTGTCCGGTGGCCAGCGTCAGCGTGTGGCCATTGCGCGTGCGCTGGCCGGCGAACCCGATATCCTGCTGCTGGACGAGCCGACCTCGGCGCTGGACGTGTCGGTGCAGGCGGAAATTCTGAACCTGCTGACCGACCTGCGCGAGGAACACAAGCTGACCTACGTCATGGTCAGCCACGACCTGCCGGTGGTGGCGCATATGTGCGACCGGCTGGCGGTGATGCAGCAGGGCGAAATCGTCGAAGTGATGACCCAGGACGACCTGCGACAGTTGCGGGCGCGGCACCCCTATACCCGTACCCTGCTGGACGCTTCGATTTCGCATCACGACGCGGGCTGACCCCGCTGGTGGCCAAGGCATGGACAATCGGGGTGATTTGCCCCGATTGTCGCCGGGCGCCATAGTCTTGCCGGATTGCCACGTTAGGCTGGCGCGAACCGAAACAGGTGCGCCATGAGTTCAGACCGTTCCACAGTCCGCCATCGCCGGGTGTTCTATATCCCCGGGTTCGATCCGATTCACCCGCGCCGGTATCGGGAACTCTATCGCAAGGAAGCCGCCGAACAGGCCGCGATTTCGGGTTACGAGATCGGGTTGAAGCCCAAGGCGATCAAGGGTGGGTACGGCTGGCAAGTGGCGGCCCGGATAGACGATCAGCCGGTGACTGCCGAGGTGCAGGTGCTCTATTGGGCCGATCTGGTGCGCGACAGCATGAACACTTCGATCCCCGCCACCTACCTGCAACTGGTGCGCACCGCCTGGGCCTACATCGGGTCAGGCGCGTTGTGGCGATTGATGCGGCTGCGCAAGGGGCCGGTGATCGCCGCGCTTTACCCGGTGGTCTTCCTTTTGCTTCAGGCGCTGATCGCATCGGGCCTGGGCCTTGGCGTGGTCGCCCTGGCGCGCTGGCTGGTGCCGGGGTTGCCCGGGATGGCTCTGGGCGGGGCTGCCGGGCTTGTGCTGGGCTGGGCCGCGCTCGATTGGTTCCGGCGCAAGGATGGCAGGGTCTTTGCCTACTACCTGATGCATGACTATGCCTTTTCCGCCCAGCTCAATGGCGCCAACCCGCCCGAACTGGAAACGCGGTTGGCCGAATTCGCCGACACGATCGCCGAGGCCCTGACCAGCGACACTGACGAGGTTCTGATCGTCGGCCATTCGTCGGGCGCGCACCTGGCAGTGTCGATCCTGGCCGATCTGATCCGCGCGGGCAGGGTGCCGGCCAACGGTCCGGTCCTGTCGTTCCTCAGCCTGGGGCAGGTGGTACCGATGGTGTCGTTCCTGCCCAGGGCCGACCGTCTGCGTGCCGATCTGCGGTTCCTGGCCGCGCGCGAGGAACTGACCTGGGTCGATGTCACCGCCCCCGGCGACGGGTGCGCCTTTGCGCTGTGCGATCCGGTCAGCGTCTCGGGCGTCGCCCCCGACAACAAGCGCTGGCCGCTGGTCTTTTCGGCGCAGTTCACCAAATCGCTGTCGCCCGAGCGCTGGAAGGCGCTGCGCTGGCGGTTCTTCCGGCTGCATTTCCAGTATCTTTGCGCCTTTGACCGGCCCTTGGATTACGATTACTTCCAGATCACCGCCGGGCCGCTGACGCTGGCCGATCGCTATGCTGCGCGCCCGGCCTCTGCCAGCCGCATCGACCATGCGGTGTCGAAATACACGAGCACAGCCGCATGACCCCACCGAAACCAAAGGCGCGGCCCGACAAGGTGTCGCTCTGGCGCTATGTGCGGCTGTTCCGGCAGGATATCCTGTCGGCGCAGCCGGCGCGGCTGTACCGCGCCTGGATGGCGGCGTTTCGCACGCCCTTCTTCCGGTCCTACCTGCTGAACCAGCCGGACCTGGTCAAAACCGTGCTCAAGGACCGCCCCGGGGACTTTCCGAAATCCACCCGCATCGGTGAAGGGCTGCGCCCGCTGCTGGGAAATTCCGTCTTTCTGACCAATGGCGCGCTGTGGGAACGCCAGCGCCGCATCATCGACCCGGCCTTCGAAGGCGGGCGGCTGCGCGACACCTACCCGGCGATGTGGGCGGCGGGCCAGTCGGCGCTGGCGCGGCTCAAGGCACGCACGGGCCAGGTGGTCGAGGTCGAGGAAGACTGCAGCCACGCCGCCGCCGACGTGATCTTTCGGACGCTGTTCTCGCTCCCGATCGAGGACGCGGTGGCGACCCGGGTCTTTCACGAATTCCGCACCTACCAGCGCACCCAGCCCTTGCTGAACCTCGCCGCCCTTGTCCCCCTGCCGCGCTGGATGCCGCGCCCGCACCGCCGAAAAACCCGTGCCGCCGCCGCCCGCATTCGCGCCCTGATCACCGACATGACCGAACGCCGCCTGGCCGAGATCGCGGCCGGCACCGCCCCGGATGATCTGGCGACCAAGATCATGACGACCCGCGACCCGGAAACAGGCCACACGTTCGACGCGCAGGAAATGGTCGACCAGGTGGCGATCTTCTTCCTCGCAGGCCACGAAACCAGCGCGTCGGCGCTGGGCTGGGCGCTGTACCTCATGGCCACGCATCCCGATTGGCAAGACAGGGTCGCGGCAGAGGCGCAAGCGCTGAAGACCGGCGATTTTTCCGAGATGTCAGCGCTGAAACTGTCGCGCGACGTGTTCCGCGAAACCCTGCGGCTTTACCCACCGGTGCCGATGATGGTGCGCGAAAACGCCTGCCCGGAACGCTTTCGCGACCGCGATATCCCGGTGACATCGCAAATGGTGATCTCGCCCTGGCACCTGCATCGCCACGAACGGATGTGGGACAATCCCGACGGTTTCGACCCGTCGCGCTGGGCCACGGACAATGGCCGCCAATGCGCCCGCGACGCCTATATTCCCTTCTCCACCGGCCCGCGCGTCTGCACCGGGGCAGGGTTCGCCATGGTCGAAGGGCCGCTCTTGCTGTCGCTGATCCTGCGCGACTTGCGGGTCACCGCCACGGTCCCGCCCGAACCCGTCGCCCACCTGACCGTGCGCGCCCGCGACGGTATCCACCTGCGGATCGACCCGCGCTAGACCAGCTGCGCCCGGTACCAGTCCAGCACGAACAGCCGGATCGCGGTGGCCAGCCCGGTTTCGATATCGCGCGTCTCGTCGATCTCGGCGGCCAGCGCGTTCAACGCAAGGCCGCGTTCTTCGGCGATATCCCGGAACGCTTGCCAGAACGGTTCTTCCAGCGAAACGCTTGTGCGATGCCCGTGCAGGGTCAGCGACCGTTTGACCGGTCGGGTGCTCATTCCGCTTCGTGTCCGTCCAGATCGCGCCGGGCTTTCTCGGCCCGCGCTTTCTCAAGCGCTTTCTCGGCCTTGCTGCGCCCGAATTTGACGGCGTTCTGATCGCCTCGCACCTTCTTCTCGGCGCGGGCTTTGACCTTGCGGGCCTTGTTGAGGTTCACGACGGTACTCATGCGCCAAGTCTAACGGGTTTCGTGCCCAATTCCAGCCAAACCCGCTTTTCCATCATCTTGCCGCAAATATCCCGGGGGGTGTGGGGGGCAGAGCCCCCCACCGATTTTTCGCCGAAAAATCGGTTATTTCGGTCCGATCATATCCTCTGGCCGCACGATCCGGTCAAAGGTTTCCTCGTCCACGAAACCCAGCGCAATCGCCTCTTGCTTCAGCGTGGTGCCGTTCTTGTGCGCGGTCTTGGCGACCTTGGTGGCATTGTCATAGCCGATGGTCGGTGCCAGCGCCGTCACCAGCATCAGCGATTCCTTCATAAGCTTGTCGATGCGGGCGACATTGGCCTCGATCCCGACAACCATGTTGTCGGTGAAGGCCGATGCTGAATCGCCAAGAAGCTGCATCGCCTGCAGCACGTTGTAGGACATCATCGGGTTATAGACGTTCAGCTCGAAATGGCCCTGGCTGCCGGCAAAGCCCACCGCCGCGTCATTGCCCATGACATGGGCGCAAACCATGGTCAGCGCTTCCGCCTGGGTCGGGTTGACCTTGCCCGGCATGATCGACGAACCGGGCTCGTTTTCCGGCAGGATCAGCTCACCCAGGCCAGAGCGCGGACCGGACCCCAGCAGGCGGATGTCGTTGGCGATCTTGAAGAGCGAGGCCGCCACGGTCTTCAGCGCGCCCGAGAACATGACCATCGCATCATGCGCCGCCAGCGCCTCGAACTTGTTCGGCGCGGTGACGAAGGGCAGGCCGGTGATCTCGGCCATGTTGGCCGCGACCATCTCGGCCCAGCCCTTTTTCGTGTTCAGCCCGGTGCCTACGGCGGTGCCGCCCTGCGCCAGTTCATAGATGTCGCCCAGGCAGGCTTCGACCCGTTCGATGCCCTTGGCGACCTGGTGGGTATAGCCGGAAAACTCCTGGCCCAGGGTCAGCGGGGTGGCGTCCTGGGTGTGGGTCCGGCCGATCTTGATGATGTCCTTGAAATCCTCGGATTTCGCGGCCAGCGCGGCGTGCAGCTTGCGCAGGCCCGGCAACAGCACGTCGCGCGCCTGCATGGCAATCGCCACGTGCATCGCCGTCGGGAACGTGTCGTTCGACGACTGGCCCATGTTGCAGTGATCGTTCGGGTGCACCGGCGTTTTCGAGCCCATCACGCCGCCCAGCATCTCGATCGCGCGGTTCGAGATCACCTCGTTGGCGTTCATGTTGGACTGCGTGCCCGACCCGGTCTGCCAGACCACCAGCGGGAAATTGTCGTCGAACTTGCCGTCGATCACTTCGGTCGCGGCGGCCACGATGGCATCGCCCACGGTCTTGTCGATGGTGCCCAGTTCAAGGTTGGCCTGCGCGCAGGCCTTTTTCACCACGCCAAGCGCGCGGATGATCGGCACCGGCTGCTTTTCCCAGCCGATGGGAAAGTTGAGGATCGACCGCTGGGTCTGTGCGCCCCAATACTTGTCTGCGGGGACCTCGAGCGGGCCAAAGCTGTCGGTTTCGGTACGGGTTGCGGTCACGGGATCACTCCTCCAAGCCAAGGGTTGCAGGTGTCTTAGCGGCTGCGCGGCGAAACGCAAGACGGCATACCACGGGATACCGTTAACATCCGCAGCTTTCCGGTCCTTGCGACCGTGCAGGCGGCTTTATTTGCGGAATTTGTCCAGGCTGACGATTTCGGCGTCCTTGTGCGGGGCGTCCTTTTCGTCTGCCTTGGCATGGGCGACGGGGCGGTGTTCGGGCATGGGTTTGACCTCATGCTCTTCCGGCGCATCGTGGGCGGTTTCATCTTCGTCTTCGTCGTCCTCATCCTGCGATTCAAAGCGCAGGCCGAATTCCACCGCCGGATCGACGAATGTCTTGATCGCGTCGTAAGGAATATACAGACGCTCGCGCGAGTCGCCGAAATTCAGCGTTACGGCAAAGCCTTCGTCGCTGACGTCGAGGTCTTCGAAGAAATGCTGCATCACCACCGTCATGTCGCCGGGATAGCGGTCCGACAGCCAGTCCGCGATTTCCACGTCGGGGTGGCCGGTGTCGAAGGTGATGAAGAAATGGTGATCGCCAGGCAGACCGTCGGCCTGAACCCCGGCCAGCACCTCTTGAATCAGCCCGCGCATGGCCTTGTGCATAAGTTTGCCGTAGTCGATGCTTCCGGTCATGCAGGTGATCCCCCATTACGTTACGGCCAGCATATAGCTTTTTCTGCCAAGGAAAAGCCTTGGCGCGCGGCAAATGTGCCGATCAGATCAGACCGCCCAGCCAACCGGCAAAGCCCATCACCGGCACCACCAAAAGCGGCCCGCGCCTGGCACCGAACACAAGGCCAAAGGCCAAGACTGCAAGCGCCAGCGCCGTGGGCGACAGGCTGTGCAGCACGGGCAGGGGCAGCGCGAATGGCCCCAAGCTGACCGTTTGTACCTGCACAAACAGGACATGTAGCGAAAACCACAACGCAAGGTTCAGGATGACACCGACAACAGCGGCAGAGATCATCGCCAGTGCCGCCGCCGGCCGCGCCCGACTGGTGACCGCGTCAAGATAGGGGGCGCCGGCAAAGATCCACAAGAAACACGGCACGAAAGTCATCCACAATGTGACCAGCCCCGCGACCAGCGCCATCCCCCAGCCCCCGGCGCTGTACCCGGTCAGCATCCCCACGAATTGTGTCACCAGAATCAGCGGCCCCGGTGTTGTTTCCGCCAATCCCAGCGCATCGACCATCTGCGCGGCATCCAACCAATGACGCGCGCTGACGACCTCTTGGGACATGTAGGCCAGCACTGCATAGGCGCCGCCGAAGGTGACAACGGCCAATTTTGCAAAGAACAGCCCCAACGCAAGAAGCAGTTCCTGACCCAAGCCAGCCAAGACAGCCAAGGGCGCCAGCCAAAGCGTGATCCAGGCCGCGATCCGTCGCAGGCTGGTGGCACCGGCGGGCCAGGGCGTGGCTGGGGTTTCCGAAGCGCGCGTGCCAAGCCAGCCCCAGGCACCGGCGGCCAGCACGATCAGCGGAAACGGCAGGTTCAGTACAAAGATCGCGGCAAAGGCCAGAACCGCAGCCAACCGCTGTGGCCGGCCCGTCAGCGCCTTGCCGGCGAGCCGGATCAGCGCCTGCGCCACAATGGCGATCACCGCAGCTTTTACCCCCAGCATCAACGCTACGGCCTGCGGGGCAGTGCCGAAGGCCGCGTAAAGCAGCGCCAGCGCGCCCACCACCAACGCGCCGGGCAGCACGAACAACCCACCTGCGATCAATCCACCGGGCACACCGCGCAGACGCCAGCCGCACCAGGTGGCCAACTGCATCGCTTCGGGCCCCGGCAACATCATGCAAAACCCCAGCGCATCGAGGAAACGGCGGTCCTCGATCCAGCCTTCGTCCTCGACCAGCACACGGTGCATCAGCGCGATCTGCGCCGCGGGACCGCCAAAAGACAGGATGCCGATACGGCCAAAGACGCGGGCGAGGTAGGGCAGGCTGGGTGTCATCGCGCGTTTCTATCCGCAGGGATGTGACGGTACCATGACTAGCTGATCACCTGACTGATTTCGCGCAGGATCTTTTCCCGGATCGCACGGGGATAGTCGCGATGGCCGCGCGCCGTGATCACGAACCCGTCGCGGGTGATGACCTTGCGGGAGTAATAGTTGGTGATCGCAACGCCCAGGCCCTCGATCGCGATGGCATTGACGGTGATCCCCAGCCGTTCGGCCCGGCGACGGAAGGGGGCGACCTCTGAACCCGCGTTTGCGGTGCCGTCGCCAGAGATATCGACGATCTTGCGCTTGCAATCGGCAACTTGCCCGAATTGCCGCAACGAGATGTCCAGAGCCTCTGCCGGGGCGGTGTTCGACATCAGGAACGCCCGTTGCATCCCGCGGGCGCGGTCTGACAGCGCCCGCACGTCAAGGGCGGTGCGGATGCGGACCCAGGGGATCGTCACCTGCTGCGCATCGGGGCCGGACCATTGCACCACCGACAGCGCCACGTTGTCCCGAACCAGAATATCGACGATCTCGGGATCCCGCAGCGCATCGGCCAGCCCGTCCACCTGTAATCGGTATTCTGACACGTCGATGGATTGCGACACGTCGATCGACAGCAGCAGCGCGGTTTCGCAAGCCCGGGTCACCGGGGCAAGGAAGATCAGGCAAAGGGCAAGCACCGTGCGCATGCCCCGATGCTGGCCGCAGCGGGCGGGGGCCGTCAAGGGCCGGATCGTAAGAAAGGAAAGTGCAGGCTTCTGTTGCCAGGTGCCTGCGAACCCCGCCTTACGCTGCTAGGCGCAAGGGCTTAGATTTCAGTATTTCCAACTGCTTACGCAGCCAGAGCAACCGGAGCACGATTGTCGTTGGCAATTGTACTTTTCGGACCGATAACGGTGGTACCTCACCGGGACAAAGCAACATCTTTACGCGTTCGTCGATCCTGTTTCGGCCCCAAGACCCCCCAACGAAAGGGGTATTTATGGTGGAGCCGCCGGGTACCGCCCCCGGGTCCGATCCGTTTATTCCATGCGCGTTTATGCCCATAGTCCGGTTGCCCGGACGAAGCGGAATATAGGCACTTCGAAGGAGATTGTGAAGGGGTTGTCGCGGTTTGGCATTTCCGATATGTTGATGCTGTTTGGCGTCTGTCCGCGGTGGGGTTCCCCTTGGGCTCTTTGGTAGGCCAACAAAGTCCGTTGTTTTCAGAGGGAATCTTTCATGGCTGCAGTTTGGTTCTTGCAACCTGTCAACATGAGCGCGTCCGGGCTGAGTTTCCCGGTGGTGAGCGAGATGACGGGGAGCCGGATCGTCATAGTGGACAACGGTATTTCCTACGAATTGACCGGAACATTCAGTGGCCGGCCGCCGTCCCTTGGCTCGAACGACATGATCAGCGGTGTCGTGACAGGGTATTTGTCACGCGCAGGCGCGACCGTGTTTATCGACGCGACCGGTTTGAACGCGGACGCCTGGGATTTGACTGCCGCTATCCTGATTCAACGAGACGCCCAGCTTGCATTTGAAATCGCGCTTCAGGGCAACGATTGGTTTTTCGGGTCCGGTTTTGGCGACGGGATCGACGGTCACGAAGGCACCGATACGATTTTCGGTGGAAGCGGCCGCGACACTCTGAATGGAATGCTGGGAAACGACCTGATCTTTGGCGGTCCTGATCAGGATATGATCACCGGCGGAAATGGGGCGGACTCGATCTCTGGCGACGAGGGTGCTGACAGCGTTTATGGCAATGCCGGGAACGACACGCTGGCCGGTGGCGCCGGCACCGACATTGTTGGCGGCGGCAGCGGAAACGACCTGGTGGTCAGCGGCAATCTCGGTGCGTTCGAAGCGGCGGCCGAAGCGGTTTACCGGATCTACCAGGCAACATTGGACCGCGCCCCGGACGTGGGCGGTTTGATCCAATGGGCCAATGCGCGGGTGAACGGCGCAAACCTGGGGGATATCGCCCGAGGTTTTGTCAATTCGCAGGAATTTCAGAACCGTTACAACGACACCGACAGCACGGCATTCGTGACGCTGCTTTACAACAACGTCCTGAGCCGTGCCCCGGACGCGACCGGGCTGATCGACTGGGTCGGGCGCCTTGAGACCGGCACCAGCCGCCAGGATGTTGTTCTGGGGTTTTCCGAAAGTGCAGAGTTCATTGCCAGCACCCGGATCGAAAGCCTGTCCTATGGCAAAACCCTTCTCAAGGCGTCTTTCACTGACGATCTGTATCGTGTTTACGGGGCCACGCTGGGGCGGGAACCCGACTTTGCGGGTCTGGATGGCTGGGCAGACAAGATGGCCAGCGGGACAAGTTATCAATCCGTCGTGGCGGGGTTCGTCAGATCAGCGGAGTTCCAGCAAACCTATGGCAGCCTCAGTGACAGCGGGTTCGTCTCACTGCTCTACCAGAACGTGCTGGAACGGTCGCCCGACAGCGAGGGCCTGCAAACCTGGCTTGACCGTCTTGCAACCGGCTGGGCACGGGAAAAGGTGGTCGAGGGGTTCGCCCAAAGCGTCGAATATCGCGCGGCAACAGAGCAGCCGCTCAAGCAATGGATGCAAGTCGACCCAACGGATTCTTCGACATATGACAGATTGGCGGGAGCTTCGAATGGTGGTGCGGGCGTTGACACGCTGGTCGGTGGCTTCGCGGTCGATATGTTCGTCTTTGTCGCTGCGGACGGTGCAGGTGAGGGCAGCCACGACACGATCGTTGGTCTGGAAGCTTGGGATATGGTGATCTTCGAAGATTTTGGCTATGGCGATGCGTCAAACGCTTTGCCGTACCTGTCGCAGGTCGGCACAAACGTGGTGTTCGAGGACCAGGGCCATACCGCGGTCTTCCGCAATGCTGATCTGTCCTGTTTCGTGCCCGGGATGGTACAGGTCGAAGAGACCTACTAGCGCCAAGCCATCACATCGCAAAGAAAAAGGCCGGGCTGCCCCGGCCTTTTGTCGTTTTGTCCAAGGATCAGTTGCCGTAGGCCACGCTGGGCAGCCATGTCGTGAGCCAGGGGAACTCGAACACGATGAACAGGCCGGTCAGCTGCAGCAGCACAAAGGGAATGATGCCCTTGTAGATGTGGCCCAGCGAGATTCCCGGCGGGCAGACGCCCTTGAGATAGAACAGTGCAAAGCCCACGGGTGGCGTCAGGAACGAGGTTTGCAAGGTCACGGCCACAAGGATCGCAAACCAGACGATCGAAGGATCGGCGACTTCGCCATAGCCCGGAATCGGCAGGTTCAGCGCGTGGATGATCGGCAGCATCAGCGGCATGATGATGATCGTGATCTCGATCCAGTCCAGCAGAAAGCCAAGGCAGAATACGATGAACAGGATGAACCCGACGGTCAGGTAGGGATCGTCGAACGCCGATTTCACCAGGTGCTCGATGATCTCGTCGCCCCCGTAACGGCGCAGGATCAGGGCAAAGAAGTTCGCCGCAAGGAAGATACCCACGATGTAGCCCGCGGTGTTCAGGGTAGAGCGGCTGACTTCGCGGAAGACCTTCCAGTTCAGCTTGCGGTTGGCCAGCGCCAGCAGCGTGGCCCCCGCGGCGCCCAGGCCCGAAGCTTCGGTCGGCGTGGCGATGCCGGCAAAGATAGAGCCCAGAACCAGCAGGATCAGGAACATCGGCGGGATCACCGCCAGTGCGACTTCTTTCACCTCGTCGATGCCGACGCGGCCCGCATTTTCCGGGGCAGGCATCGCCTTGGGGTTGATCAGGCCATAGATCACGATGAACACGATGTAGAGCGCGCCAAGGATCAGGCCGGGAAACAGCGCCCCCATGAACAGGTCACCCAGCGAAATCGCCAGCTGGTCCGACATGATCACAAGCATGATCGACGGCGGGATCAGGATTCCCAGCGTGCCAGCGCTGGCGATGGTCCCGGTTGCGATCGGCTTGGAATAGTTCTGGCTCATCATTTGCGGCAGGGCCATAACCCCCAGCAGCGTGACCGATGCACCAATCACGCCGGTCGATGCGGCCAGGATGATGCCGATCAGCAGAACGGTCAGCGACAGGCCGCCTTTCAGCCCGCCGAACAGTTTCTGCATCGATTGCATCATCCGCTGCGCCACGCCGGACTGATCCAGCATCAGGCCCATGTAGATGAACATCGGCAGCGCGACCAGAACCGGGTTCTTGACCGTGTTGCCGAACAGGCGACCGGGCAGGGCTTGCAGCTTCTGATAGGAAATACCGGTGCTGTCAAAGCCGATGACGTCCTTGAATGTGCCGCGGAACGGGTCAAGGAAGAACTCGGCGATCAACACAAACAGCAGTGACACGCCGACCAGGGCCATGGCGACGGGGATGCCGCGGAACAGCATCCAGATGAAGACACCGAACATCGCGGCGACGGCGAGTTCGTTGATGGTCAGGAACTGACCCAGGAATTCAAGCATCGGGTTATCCTTCCTGGCCGGCTTTGGCGCCACGGTCCATCAGCCGGGCAACGGCAATGACAACGACGGTGGCGATAAGCGCTGCGGCAACGGTGTATTTGATGTCCCACGGGCCAAGTTCGAATTCATCGAACAGCCAATGGCGGCCAACCTGGCGCATGCTGGTGCCCTCGGGGCTGGTCAGGTAGACGATCCAGAACGTCGCGTAATAGATCGCAAGGTTCAGCGCGAACATTACCGAAGGGAACGCGAACAGCAGCTTTTTCCACAGGACCGGGTTGGTCAGCATCGCCAGGTACCGCGAATAGGCGCCCCAGATCGCGACCGCGATCACAAGGAAGGACACGTTCATGAAGACCTTGAGGATCCACAGATTGTGCAGGCCGTTGGGACTGTCCGATCCCTCGTTCGCCACCACCGATGAAATCGCGTAGTTCAGCGTCACGTCCCAGGCGAGGATGATGAACGGCAAAAAGCACCACGCCAGCGCAAGGATTTCTGTGCGCAGCTTCTTGGCCTTGGTGAAACTGTCATAGCGGATATCGACCCGCACGTGGCTGTTGGTGGTCACTGCATAGGCGATACCGATCAGCACGGCGGCGCCGTAAAGCCACCACTGAAGGTCGTCAAGCCAGGCTTGGTTGTGGCCGGCCTGTCGCAGGATGACCTGGGCACAGATCGCAACCATCAGGATCGGAAACAGCCAGGCAAAGACATTGCCGATCGCCACGATCCCCCGGTCGAACTTGTTGTGGGTCTCTCTGTCTACCTCACCGGGGTCGGTGATGGCGACAACCACGTCGGACGTATCCACGGCGACGCTCCTCCAATTTTTCATGATGGGGCCGCGACCGCTCCCAAGGCCGCAGCGAAAAAACCGGGACGGCAGTCCGTCCCGGTTCGTCTTTTCGGATCAAATGATCAGTTCCGCGGACGCGGCATATAGATGGTGTCGCCCCAGGTCTTGTAGCCGGCGCGATACTCGGTCAGGTCGTCCCAGACTTCCTTGAAGAACGGGTCTTCCGCGGCCAGTTCTGCGGCGACTTCGTTCCAGGTGGCTTCGAACACGGCCAGCTGTTCCGGGGTCCAGCTCTTGATGGTCACGCCGTGCTTTTCGACGTTCTCGACCATGGCGGAGTAGTTGGACTGCTCACCCTCGGCATAGTTGGTGGTGATGTTGGCCAGGCAAGCGATTTCGATCTGCTTCTGCGCGGTTTCGCTCAGGTCGTCCCAACGGTCCTTGTTGATCAGCAGTTCGAACAAGGTCGCGGGCTGGTGCCAGCCGGGGAAGTAGTTGTATTTCGCGATCTGGTAGAAGCCCAGACGCGCGTCGATGCGCGGCATCGAGAATTCGGTGGCGTCGATGGCGCCGCGTTCCAGCGCCGGGAAAATGTCACCGCCGGCCAGCAGCGAGGTCGACACGCCAAGGCGCTGCATCACTTCGGCGCCCAGGCCGAAGAAGCGCATGTTCAGGCCCTTCAGGTCGTCGAGCGAGGTGATCTCGTTCTTGAACCAGCCCGAGGTCTCCGGCGCGATCAGGCCGCACGGGGTGACATGCACGTTATAGCCGTTGTCGTCATACATCTGCTGGAACAGGCGCGCGCCGTCATCATACAGCATCCAGCCCAGGAATTCGCCCGCTTCCGGGCCGAAGGGCACGGCTGCAAACAGCGATGCTGCGGTGATCTTGCCCTGCCAGTAACCCGAAGTGGTGAAGGCCGCGTCGACCGAGCCGTTGGAAACGGCATCCAGCGCTTCCAGGGTCGGGACCAGTTCACCGGGATCGAAATGTTCGAATTCCACCTCGTCGGAAATCGCGTTCACCTTGTCGGTGAAGTCGACGCCGGCGGTGCCGAGGATCGGCAGGTTCTTTCCGAAGGCCGAGGTCATTTCAAAGGTTTCCTGCGCGTAAGCCACGCCGGAGACCGCGAACGTGGCCGCGACGGCAGCCGTGAAAGTGCGGATAGTCATGTGTGTCCTCCCAAAGGTCCACGCCCTTTGCGGGCGTTTGGTAATCTGAGTTTACCAATTACCGGTCTATCAATCTGATCGCGGCAATGTGAATACCCAGTTCTACGGAGTATAGAGGCCAAATCGGTACCGGAAACCCGAAACCGTCGTGAAATCGTCCAGACGGCAGGTTTTTTTGGGGGGTGCCAACGTCGTTTTTTCCGACAGGCTGTGTCGCATTCCAGCGCGACCTGTCCCGGCCAATGACCCGACGCTGGGGATAGGTCCACAGGAGGCGCAGATGAACGCAGATCAGCTTGCATCCTATCGCCGCGACGGTTTCGTGTCCGGGCTGCCGGTGTTCGACCCGTCCGATGTCACGCGGATCCGCGGCGCCATTGAGCAGCTCGAAGCCCACCACGCAGACGGCGCCGGCGGTCATGCGCTCAACCAGTTTTTCCGTGTCAACGGCCAGCTTGTGATCCCGCTGCTGGCCGATCTTGCGCGCACCCCGGCGATCCTCGACGTCGTGGAACAGGTGCTGGGGCCCGATCTGCTGGTCTGGTCGGTGGAACTGTTCATCAAGGAGGCGGGCAGCGCCAAGACCGTCAGCTGGCACCAGGACATCACCTATTGGGGCATGGGTGAAACCGATGACGAGGTCACCGCCTGGGTCGCGCTGTCCGATGTCAGCGTGCAGGCCGGGTGCATGCGGTTTCTGCCCGGCTCTCATGCCGGTGGCATCGTGCCCCATGCCGATACGTTCGCGCCGGACAACCTTCTGTCGCGTGGACAGGAGATCGCCCATGTCGATGAAACACAGGCAGTTTTCGGCCCGCTGCGACCTGGAGAATTGTCGCTCCATCATGGCCGTTGCTTCCATGCCTCCGGCCCGAACCGATCATCCGACCGCCGCATCGGGCTGGCCATTCGTTATGTCACGCCGGGGGTGCGCGATGGCCTGCCCGGCCGTGACTATGCCATGCTGGTGCGCGGCCAGGACCGCCATCAGGGCTGGACACCTGTCGCCGGCGCGCGCGCGTTGTTTCACCCCGCAGACCTTGCGCTTTACGACCAGGTGTTGTCGGATCAGTCCGCAACGCTGTCCGCCGGTGCCACCGGCACCGTCGATCTTTACCAGACAGGAGGCCCGCAATGACCCAGGACACCCGCACCGTGTCCTTCACCCAGATGAAGGATGGTACAAAAGAGGACTACCTTCTGCTCGAAGAGATGGAAAAACCCTATCTCGCGCTGACGCCGGACCGGGTGCTGGACGAACTGCGGCGACAGGGCGAAACCACGCTGGAAGGCTACAAGATCACCCGCCTGACCCACGGGTTGCAGGCCGCCACCCGGGCCGAGGCCGAAGGGGCCGATATCGACTGGGTCGTCGGCGCCCTGCTGCATGACATCGGTGACGGTCTCGCGCCGCAAAACCACGACAGGTTCTCGGCCGAGGTGATCCGCCCCTTTGTCCGCTGGGAAGTGGCCTGGACCGTCGAACATCACGGCATCTTCCAGATGCTTTACTATGGTCACCACTACGGCTGGGATCGCAACGCCCGCGACCAGTTCAGGGATCATCCCTGTTTCGACACCTGCGCCGCGTTCTGCGAACGCTGGGACCAATCCAGTTTCGATCCTGACTATCCGGCCCGGCCGCTGGCGCATTTCGAACCGATGGTGCGCCAGGTCTACAGCCGCAAGGCCTATGATCCGGCCGTGCTGCAAGAGGGGGTCGTGACCGGTCTGCCACCGCTTTAGGGCCAGTTGACGGCGATCAGCCAGGTGGCGGGCAAGGCCTCGAAGGCGAACCAGACCGCGGCCTTGGGCATCGGCGGGCGGTCGATCGCGATCGACACCGCCCGGCCCGTGGCCGCCCCGGCATAGGCCACGCCAAGCGCGGCATAAAGCCAGCCCGCCCCGGTCAGCAGGCAAGCCAGCCCCAGCGCAACGAACAGCCCGCCGGCAGAGGCGCGCAGTTCGCTCAGCCCCATGGTGCTGCCTCGGGTCTCAAGATCCAGCGCCGACGCGGTAAAACGCGGCGCCAGAAAGCCAAATCCGCCAAGCCCCACGGTCAGCGCCGCCAGTGCGATGTTCACGATTTCCATCATGCGGCAGACCTAGACCAAACCCAGGGAAAGAAAACCTTCCCGCCCTTCTTCTGGCCGAAAATATCCCGGGGGGTGTGGGGGGCTGGCCCCCCAACGACGCAACGGCGGCCATATGGCAACGCTCCGTTGGCTACGTGCACACCGCACCGGTCAGTAGGCAGAGCCGCCTGTAGCGTCCAGCTTATGTCTCTCAGTGCCCTTCAGCGGCGGGTTGAAAACGCTGACCAGGACAAGATCCGTGTCGTCGTCTGCAATCAGGTAATGGTCGTCGTGCTTGTCCAGCACATAGATCGTGCCGGGTTTGACCGGATGGAACGTGCCGTCCAGGTCCTCCACCCCGCCGGATCCGCCGATGCAGTAACACGCCTCCAGGTGGTTGCGATAGTGCAGTCGTGACCGGGTGCCAGCGCGCACAACCGTGTGGCACACGGTAAAGCCCATGTCGTCGCTCTCGGTCAGCAACCGGTGGCTGGTCCCGGCGCCCCAGTCCACGAAGAACTCCGTCTTTTCCACATCCTCACATGATCGCGTGAACATTCCGCTCTCCTTTGCACACACAAATACCCCCGGGAACCGAGTTTCGCATGAGTTGCAAATCTGGCAAAACCCGGGGCGCATCCGGCAGCGAATTCGTTGCGGAGTGACGCCGATTTTCCACAATTTCTGCCTGTTTTACAGGCATCAAAGCGTTACTGGCGATGGTGCCGCAACGCTGCGTTTTCAGCTTCGGGACAATCGTCCGAAACCGCCCGTTTCGTGTCGCGACGTACCGTCGTGTTTGTGCCCCCTGACAAGCTCTGCCAAAGTCGGTCCAAGACATGAGTCGGGGAGGACAGGGCCGATGTGGGCCACGCGGATCAGGTCCATGCGCGCGCCGCACTGGCTGGCGCTTTACGGCGCGGTGTTGTTGTGCTGGGCGCTGCTGGTGCTGATGGCGGTGCCGGACGACCTGCGTGGCACGGCGCGCGCCTTTGGCGGCGATGTCTGGGCGGCATTCTGCACCACCACGCCGGATGCCATGGGCTATGTCCGGCTGTGGACCATGTGGGCGCTGATGTCGGGGGCGATGATGGCGCCCACCGCGCTGCCCGCCTTTGCCACCTATGACGACCTGCCCGACGGGCCGGGCAAGCGGTTCGGCGCGCTTGCCGTGGGCTATCTGCTGGTCTGGCTGGGCTTTGCCACGCTGACGGCGGGGGTGCAGATGGGGCTGTTCCGGGTCGGGCTGTTGTCTGCCTTCGGTGACAGCCGGTCGGACTGGCTGTCGGCGGCGCTGTTGTTGCTGGCGGGGCTTTACCAGTTCTCGTCGCTCAAGGCGGCTTGCCTGGCCAAGTGCCGCCTGCCGCTGACCTTCTTCTTGCAGCACTGGGACGACGGTGCGCTGCGCATGGGGCTGCGGCTGGGCGCGATCTGCCTGGGGTGTTGCTGGGCGCTGATGTTGCTGGGGTTTGTCGGCGGCGTCATGAGCCTGGGCTTCATGGGGCTGGCGACCGTGGTGATGATGCTGGAAAAACTGCAGGCCGGGCGGTGGCTGACCGCGCCGCTGGGCGTGCTGCTGATCGGATCGGCCTTCGCGTTGGTCCTGGGTTTTCTGGGATAAGGAAGAGGGAGAGGGAAAATGAGCAATACACCGCCCTGGGCGATCAAGGGAGAGTTGATCCTGAACTGCAACTGCACGGTGTTCTGCCCCTGTGTCATCAGCCTGGGTCAGCACCCGCCGACCGAAGGCGATTGCGCCGGCTGGGCGGGCATCCGCATTGACACCGGCCACTACGGCGACGAGGACCTGTCGGGGCTGAACGTGGGGCTGCTGCTGGAAATTCCCGGCCGCATGGCACGCGGCAACTGGAAGGCCGCGGCCTATATCGACGAACGCGCGTCAGAGGCGGCCTATGACGGGCTGGTGGCGATCATGACCGGGGCCGCGGGTGGCACCACGGGGCTGTTCAAGATGCTGGTCAGCGAATTCCTGGGTGCCGAACGCGCACCGGTGGTGTTCGAGACCGAGGGCAACGAACGTCGCCTGATGGTGGGCCGCGCGATCAAGGGATCGGTCAAGCCGGTGCAGGGCGCGGATGGCGGCGACGTGGTCGTCACCAACACGCAATACTGGATGGGCCCGGACATCACCGTGGCGCAGGCCAGCCAGGGCCGGGTGCGCGCGTATGGCCGGGTCTGGGATTTCGACGGCCGCAGCGCCGAGATCTGCCAGATCGACTGGAAAGGCCCGGGGCGGTAACTGGCAGGGATGGAGCCGGACATGATCGTCACCCCGGACTATTGCGTGACCATGGCGCGCTACAACGCCTGGCAGAACCGCCAGTTGCGGCGCATCGTCGAGGCGATGCCTGATGACGCGGTGCGTGCCGAGCGTGGCGCCTTTTTCGGGTCGATCCTGGCCACGCTGAACCATATCCTTTGGGGGGACAGGTTGTGGATGGCGATGTTCACCGGGTCCGAAAAACCGGATGTGGGGATCCCGGGCAGCGTTGAGCTGACCCCTTCGGTCCCGGAATGGGCGACGCAGCGGTTCCGGGTGGACGGCCAGTTGCTGATCTGGGCGGAAACCCTGTCGGCGCTGGACCTGACGGGCAGCCTGACGTGGTATTCCGGTGCGATGGGGCAAGAGGTGACGCGACCGGTGTCGGTTTGCGTCATGCATATGTTCAACCACCAGACCCATCATCGCGGGCAGGTGCACGCGATGCTGACGGCGGCGGGGCAGAAAGCGCCCGCCACCGATCTGGTGTTCATGCCTGCAGACGGGCCTTGGCCTTGATCTTGGCGCGTGGGGCTGATTGATGGGGAGTCGAAGCGAGGGGCCGGCCCCTCGCGCTCCCCGGAGTATTTCTGGAAAGATGAAAGGGACTGAGGGTTATGTTCAAGGCACTGGTGGTCGAGAAGGATGAGGAAAGCGGCAAGACATCTGCCGCGGTGGCGGAGATTGCCGAGGCGGACCTGCCCGCGGGCGAGGTGTTGGTGGCGGTCGATTATTCCACCGTCAACTACAAGGACGGGCTGTGCATAGGTCCGGGCGGTGGGTTGGTGCGGACCTATCCGCATGTGCCGGGGATCGATTTTGCCGGCACCGTCGAGGCCTCTGACGACGCGCGGTACAAGCCCGGCGACAAGGTGGTGCTGACCGGCTGGCGCGTGGGCGAAAATCGCTGGGGCGGCTATGCGCAGAAGGCGCGGGTGCCGGCGGATTACCTGGTGCCGCTGCCCGAGGGGCTGTCGACGCGGGCCGCGATGGCGGTGGGGACAGCCGGGCTGACGGCGATGCTGGCGGTGATGGCGCTGGAAGACCACGGGCTGACCCCCGGTGACGGACCGGTGCTGGTGACCGGGGCCGCGGGGGGCGTGGGCTCGGTCGCCGTGGCGATCCTGGCCAAGCTCGGGCACGAGGTGGCCGCGGTCACCGGGCGACCGGAACAGGCGGAGTATCTGACGGGGCTGGGCGCGACCGAGATTGTGGCGCGCGAGGAACTGACCGAGGTCACCCGCAAGCCGCTGGAAGGCGAGCGCTGGGCCGGATGCGTCGATGCGGTGGCGGGCGCGATGCTGGGCCGGGTGCTCAAGCAAATGAAGTATGGCACGTCGGTTGCCGCCATTGGCCTGGCCGGCGGGGCTGCGATCGAGGGCGCGCTGATCACGCCGTTCATCCTGCGCGGGGTGAACCTGCTGGGTATCGACAGCGTGATGCAGCCTTATGACAACCGGGTCCGCGCCTGGAGCCGGATCGCGCAGGACCTGCCGATGGACAAGCTGGAGGCGATGATCACCCCCGCCACGCTGGCCGATCTGCCAGGGCTGGGACGCGACATCCTTAAGGGCCAGGTCAAGGGGCGGGTTGTGGTTGATGTGAATGGCTGATCCGACGCAACAGGAATTGGCAGAAATCGCCGAGACTCGGGCAGAGATCTTTCGGCCCGCCTGGTTCGGGCGCCTGTTCGGCGCCCGGCTTGGCCTTGGCGAAACCTTCTGGAGCGGGCATGTCGGGCTGCAACTGGTGGCGATGCCGCTGTGGCTGCTGCTGGTGGTCGTGGTGCCCACGGTGGCGCCGGGGCTGCGCGCGGGCAGCCTGCTGCTGTTCTTCATCGGCTCTGCCATCGTGACGTTGCTGGTGACTCAGGCGGTGGTTCGGGTCGCGCTGGCGGGGCGTCACGGCCTTTGGGGCTGGATTGCAAGCCTGTTCAGCCTGCTGATCAGTGCCCAGAGCCTGGCGCTTTTGGGGATGTGGCTGAGCGGGAAACTTTAGTAGGGCGACAGATGACTTCCTTGGATACCGATTTCGTCCGGGCGCAGTTCCCGGCCTTTTCCGAGCCTTCCCTGCAGGGCAAGGCGTTTTTCGAAAACGCGGGCGGGTCATACACCTGCGGGCCGGTGATCGACCGGCTGACGCGGTTCTATACCCAGCGCAAGATGCAGCCCTATGGCCCGTCGGAACCCAGCCGCCTGGGCGGCGCGGAAATGGACGAGGCGTGCGCCGGGCTGGCGCGGTTGCTGGGCGTGGAGGTGGACGAGGTCAGCTTTGGTCCGTCGACCACGCAGAACACCTATGTTCTGGCGCAGGCGTTCCGGACGTTCCTGAAACCGGGCGAGGCGATCGTTGTCACCAATCAGGACCACGAAGCCAATTCCGGTCCCTGGCGGCGGCTGGCGGAGGAGGGGATCGAGGTGCGGGAATGGCAGATCGATCCCGATACCGGCCACCTGGACCCGGCGAAGCTGGAGCCGCTGCTGGATGAAAACGTCCGGCTGGTCTGCTTCCCGCATTGTTCCAACGTGGTGGGCGAAATCAACCCGGTGGTCGAAGTCACGGCACTCGCCCATGCGGCGGGCGCGTTCGTCTGTGTCGATGGCGTCAGTTATGCGCCGCACGGGTTTCCGGATGTGGCTGCGCTTGGAGCGGATATCTATCTGTTTTCCGCCTACAAGACCTATGGCCCGCATCAGGGCATCCTGGTGATCCGTCGCGCGCTGGGAGAGGTCTTGCCGAACCAGGGGCACCATTTCAACGGCGCGACGCTGTACAAGCGGTTCACGCCGGCGGGGCCGGACCATGCGCAGGTCGCCGCCTGCGCCGGGATGGTGGATTATGTCGAGCTGCTGGCCGCCCATCACGGCGTTGGCGCGGGCGCGATGCACGGGCTGATGCGGGACCAGGAGGTGCGGCTGTTGCAGCCGCTGCTGGACGCGGTCAAGGGGCGCAATGCCGTACGCCTGCTGGGGCCGGACCGGGCCGAGAGGCGTGCGCCCACCGTGGCGCTGGCGCTGAACCGCCCGGCGCGGCCGGTGGCCGAGGCGCTGGCGGCACGCGGGATCATGGCCGATGGTGGCGATTTCTATGCCCAGCGACCGTTGCAGGCCATGGGCGTGGACCCGGACCAGGGGGTTTTGCGGCTGTCGTTCGTGCACTATACGTCGGAAGACGAGGTGGCGCGGCTGATCGCGGCGCTGGACGAGGTGTTGTAGGGCGGCCCGATTTTTCGGAGAAAAATCGAGGGGGCGCTGCCCCCTCGGCCTGCGGCCTCACCCCCGGGATATTTTTCGCAAGATGATGGGGTAGGGTTGATTTCCTGCGCCCGGGGTTAGGTTTGCCGGGAAAGAAGGAGGGCGCCATGGGGCCGAGCATAGTCTGGATCCGGCGCGATCTGCGCCTGAGCGATCATCCCGCGATGCGCGCGGCGGTGGCGCGGGGTGGGCCGGTGGTGCTGGTGTTTTTCCGCGATGACCTGGTTGATGGCCTGGGCGCTGCGCCGAAATGGCGGTTGGGGCTGGGGCTGGAGGCGTTTGCGCGGGCTTTGGAGGCGCGGGGGCAGCGTTTGATCCTGCGGTCGGGGGCGGTACGGGACGGGCTGCTGAAGCTGGCGGCGGAGGTCGGGGCCGAGGCGGTTTACTGGATACGGGCCTATGATCCGGCGTCGGTCGCGCGGGACACGGAGGTCAAGGCGGCGCTGAAAGAGGCGGGCCTGGTTGCGGAGAGTTTCGCCGGGCACCTGCTGTTCGAGCCCTGGACGGTGGAGACCGGGCAGGGCGGATTCTACAAGGTGTATACGCCTTATTGGAAGGCGGTGCGGACGCGGAGTGTGGCAGAGCCTCTGGCGGCGCCGGGCACGTTGCCCGCGCCCAGGACCTGGCCGGACAGCGAGGCGCTGGAGGATTGGTCGCTGGGGGCGGCCATGCGGCGCGGCGCGGCGGTGGTGGCGCGCCATGTGAGCGTTGGCGAAGCGGCGGCGCAGGGGCGGCTGGGGGCCTTTGTCGCGCAGAAGGTGGCCGACTACGGGACGCGGCGGGATTTCCCGGCGGAGGAGGCGACCTCGGGCCTGAGTGGGCACCTGAGCCTGGGCGAGATCAGCCCGGCGATGTGCTGGCAGGCCGGGCGGCGCGCGATGGAAGAGGGCAAGCCGGGGGCGGAGGTGTTCCTGAAGGAACTGGTCTGGCGCGACTTTGCCTATCACCTGATGTGGCACACGCCGCATCTGCTGACCCGGAACTGGCGTGAGGACTGGGACGGGTTTCCGTGGAACGAGGACGAGAGCCGGCCCGAGGTGGTGGCCTGGAAACGGGGGCGCACCGGTATCCGCTTTGTCGATGCGGCGCTGCGCGAGATGTACGTCACCGGGCGGATGCACAACCGTGCGCGGATGATCGTGGCGAGTTATCTGACAAAGCACCTGCTGAGCCACTGGAAAACCGGGCAACGCTGGTTCGAGGACTGCCTGGAAGACTGGGACCCGGCGGCGAACGCCATGGGCTGGCAATGGGCGGCAGGGTCCGGGCCGGATGCCGCGCCCTACTTCCGGGTGTTCAACCCGGTCACGCAGCTGGAGAAATTCGACCCCAGGGGCACATATGTGCGGCGCTGGATCGCGGAAGGGGTGCAGCGCCCGACCGACACGGCGCTGTCGTATTTCGACGCGATACCGGAAAGCTGGGGGCTGTCGCCAGACATGCCCTATCCCGCCCCGGTGGTCGAAGCGGCCGACGGGCGGACGGCCGCGCTGGACGCCTACGCGCGCTTCAAGCAGGGCTGACGTGACGGCAGGCGGTGGGCGGATGTGTTGAAAAAAATCGCAGTTTCAGTGGATTGCAAGACGTTGTGCGTGAAATCCCGTGGCTTTGCAAGGTTTCTGCCCTAGGCGCCGTTGACGGCCCGAAACTGGACTTACATTGCGTGAAGATATAGCGTTTACCTTGACTAAAGGACCCTCAGGCGATGGCGATCACGGCAGCTTTGCGCACCGACAAGCTTGGGCAGACCCTGTTGCGCCGGGTAGAACCGTTTGTCACAGGGCGAATGACCGTCTGCTTTTCCGACGGACAAGAGGTTGTTCTGGCCAATGGCCGGCCCGGGCGGGTGTCCGCGGTGCACATCCATGACATGGCGGTTTTCCGGCGCATCGCCCTTGGCGGCTGGGTCGGGGCCTGTGACGCGTATATTGACGGGATGTGGTCGACGCCTGATCTCCAGGAGTTGCTCGACCACATGGAAGAGCTGGACGACGGTTTCCTGGATGATGCCTTGCGCGCGGGGCCGGTGGCGCGGCTGATCGAAACCTTGCGGTTCTGGCTGCAATCCAATTCCAAGCGCCAGGCGCGGCGCAACATCGCTTATCACTATGATCTTGGGAACGATTTCTACCGGCTGTGGCTGGATGAAACGATGACCTATTCCTCGGGCATTTTCCGCAGCGGGCAGGAAAGCCTGGAGGCGGCGCAGGAGGCGAAATACGCCAGCATGGTTGACCTGATGGGCGCCAAGCCCGGCGATCACGTGTTGGAAATCGGCTGTGGCTGGGGCGGATTCGCAGAATATGCGGCGGCCAAGCGTGGGCTGAAGGTGACCGGGCTGACCATCAGCAAGGAACAGTTGGACTATGCCCAGGACCGGATCGCGAAGGCCGGGTTGCAGGACCGGGTGACGCTGAAGTTGCAGGACTACCGGGATGAACAGGGGCGCTATGACGGGATCGCGTCGATCGAGATGTTCGAAGCGGTCGGGCAAAAGTACTGGCCCACATATTTCGACAAGGTGAAGACCTGTCTGAAACCCGGCGCCAAGGCGACCTTGCAGATCATCACCGTACATGACCGGCGCTGGGACAGCTATCGCAAGGGTGTGGATTTCATCCAGAAATACATTTTTCCCGGTGGCATGCTGCCCGCGCCCAAGGTCCTGCGCGAAGAGGTCGAGCGTGCCGGTTTGCGTGTCGAGGGATCGATCGAATTTGGTGAAAGCTATTCGCAGACCCTGCGGCGATGGCACGAGACCTTTAACGAGAAGTGGGAGGCGATCGCGCAACAGGGGTTCGACAATCGGTTCCGCCGGATGTGGAATCTGTACCTCACCTCTTGCGCGGCGGCATTTCACAGCGGTAACTGCGACGTGACCCAGATCACGATTACGAAACCGAGCTGATTTCATGCCCACTGCCGCCCGCGTCGTCGCCGGAGTCCTTCTTGCCATCGTCGCGTTTGTTGCGTCCGAGGCGTTCAAGCCGCTGATGCACGAGAACACCAATTTCGGCTATTTCAGCATCGTGAACGCCGGGATCGGTTTGTTGGTGGGGTGGATCGTGATTGGCAGCCGCGTCGGGCGTGGTCTGACCGCTGGGTTCAACAACGGGCTGACCGGCGCGATTGCGCTGACCTTCTGGTGCCTGTTCGTTCATGGCTCCTACAAGATGGTCGAGGACAGTTTCGACCGCCGGTTCACCGACATGCTGGAAGCCATCGCATCGATCTTTGAACGGATGCTGGAATACGGGATGATCATGCTTGATGTGAATGTCATTGCCATTCTGCTGATCGGCGGCGTGATCACCGGGGTGCTGGCCGAAATCGCCTCGCGCCTTTGGAAATGACCCTGTGACCCCGCTTTTTTTCTACGGAACGTTGTGCCATCTGCCATTGCTGGAGGTCGTGCTGGGCCGCCCGGTCGAGGCCGCCAGCCTGGTGCCCGCAACGCTGTCCGGTCACGCCGTCTATTGGGCCGATGGGCATTCCTTTCCGATTGTCCAGGCTGCGCCGTCGCAAGAGGCACACGGCCTGTTGCTGGCAGACCTGACCAACGACGAAGTCGCGCGATTGTCGTTTTACGAAGACGGGTTCGGCTATGATCTGAAACCGGTTAGCGTGAACACCCCGGATGGGCCCCGGATCGCGCAGGTTTATTTCCCGCATGATGGCTTGTGGCAGCCTGGTGCGCCTTGGTCATTGAACGACTGGGTGCGGGACTGGGGCTTCATGACGGTGGAAACCGCCAAGGATTTCATGCGCCAGTGCGGCCAGACCGCGGCAGAGCGCGCACAGGCGATCTGGCCGTTCCTTCTGGCGCGGGGCTGGGCGCGACAGATGGCCCAGACGCCCGCCGCAGCGACCCTGCGCAGCGATGCGGGGCGCGACGCGGTGGAAATCCGCGAACGTCCTGGCGGGTTCGAAGGGTTCTTTGCGCTGCGCAGCTTTGACGTACGGTTTCGCCGGTTCGACCGTACGATGAGCGCGTGGATGCCACGCGAGGTGTTCGTTGCGTTCGACGCTGCGCTGGTACTGCCCTATGATCCGCAAGCCGACACGGTGCTGTTGATCGAACAGATGCGCAACGGGCCGGTATTTCGCGGCGATCCGCACCCCTGGGTGCTGGAGCCGGTGGCCGGTCTGGTCGATGCCGGCGAAGACCCCGAGCTTTGCGCCCGCCGCGAGGCCAGGGAAGAGGCCGACATCACCCTGGGACATGTCGAAAAGATGTGCCAGGTTTATGCCGCACCAGGCTACACAACCGAATATTTCCATTGCTTTGTCGGGCTGGCCGATCTGGACCGTGCCAGCGGGCAGATCGGTGGGCTGGACGACGAACACGAAGACATCCGCAGCCATATCATCGGTTTCGACCACGCCATGGCGCTTGTCGACAGCGGAGAGATCAACGCAGGCCCGCTGGTGATGATGCTGCTTTGGCTGGCACGGCACCATGACCGGCTGCGCGCGATGCCGCGCCAGGCGCAGCCCACGGGCCCGGTAGGCTAGTGGATTGATCGCGACAAACGAGTCCGAATTGGGATTCCCATTTGGTGCTGGCCGTGCGAGTCATGCTGATGCG